>NZ_CP018222.1 GCF_001890385.1 Tardibacter chloracetimidivorans
TCGGGACCAGACACAATCATCCCGATCAATATCATGTATTCTAAAGAGACTTTGAGACCCGCGACGGTGGCATTTCTGGACGTCGTTCACAAAATGATGAAATAGGAGAATATTGGAATGCGAACCGTCCCATTTGGCGGACGCGGTAAGTTCCGTTCGCATACCCTGTTCTGACTTCCCGACTTCAATTAATCCCCCTCGCGATCGCACGGGCGGAAGGCGATAGGCGTAATGTGAGTCCTTCCAACGCGTCAGCGGCCGCCGACAACAAGCCGGCCAAGTCAGCGTGGCGGTTTGCGGCACCCAATTCCAGACCATGCTGCGAGAGCGCGAGCTGCCGGAGCAATGCTGTTTCGTCGATAGAGATATCCGGCGCTGATAGTGGGAGCAGCTCGTATCCCGCGGCGAGCGCGGCGCCGACCAGGCGTGCTAGCGATACAACCGCGGCACGCGTTCCACCTAGCGAGAAAATAGCCTCCATGGCTTGCGCGCGAGCAGATGCATCGCCCGCCAGGGAGCGCAAGAGGAGAACAACGAGCTGATCGATTTGCGAGCGTTGGTGCAGCCAAACGAAAGCCGCGTTCATCGATGACCGTCCTTCATGTCTATATTTATTTCCGCGACGGCGCCACGCGGCGCCGCCGGCCTGCCGGTGATCGATCCTGGCGAAACGTCACGTCGATCGTGGTGGATCGGCGGCGGCTGGCCAAACTGACCCGGTTCAGGAGTCCAATTTCAGGTCGGTCGATCGTTGCTCGATCAAATCCAGACGCATCTCCAGGCGTGAGAGAAGGGACGCCCTTACCGGTCGGCCGCTTATGAGCCGGCGCCATGTGTTATAGCTGATACCGAAACGATCATTCAGACTTTCGTCTGTCTGCTTATGAACATGCTTTCGCAGGCGTGTCACGATTGTCCTGTCCGGCAATACACAGCCCGCCGGATTTCCTGTTGCCGATGATTTCATGGCTCCTCCTGATCGATTATCTCTTCCGGTGATATTCGCGTTGCCGCCGATGGCCGTCGCAGCCGATCGAGTTCAATCTCGCACAGGGACGGGGAAGGGCGCCCCCGCTTCGGGCGTGCCGAGAACATAGTCGCGATTGAACACCGCCTGCCGCCATGGGCGGATGGTGATGGCGCTGCGCGTTCCCGCCACCGTCAGCGGATCTTCGTCGGTGAAGCGCTGCGCGTCGCGCGCAGTCTCAGCCTCGAAGACATAGACCGAGCCGTGGGGCGCGGTCTCCGCGTCATCAAGCACGGCGCCGCCGATAAGGATGCGGTGGGCCTGTGCGCGGAGATATTCACGATGCGCTTCCTGGGCGCGTGCCCGCGCTGCCTCGGTCCCCGGCTTGTTCTCAATGGTGGCGACGAAAAATGGCATGGGGATGCTCCTTATTTGCGCTCGTAGTGGCGTAGCTTGGCATCATCGATCGTCACGCCGAGGCCAACGCCCGACGGCACCTCCACGCAGAAGTCCCGGTAGATCAGCGGCTCCTCCAGAATGTCGTCCGCGAGCAGGAGCGGCATGAACAGTTCGGTCCCGCCGGCGAGCGGCAATGTCGAGCAGCATTGGAGATTGGCGGCGGTGCCGATCGAGCTATCCAGGGCAGTGCCCCCGAACAGATTGATGCCAGCGGCCTGCGCCATACGGGCGATCGCGAGCATCCGGCTCGGGCCGCCGGCTTTCGAGATTTTCAGCGACACATAACTGGCAGCGCGTTCCCGGATAACCGAAATCATGTCGGTCGTGCTGCAAGCACTCTCGTCGGCCATGATCGCGAGGCTGGAGCGCCGCGCGAGATCGGCAAGCCCCGGAAGATCGGCGCGGGGCAGCGGCTGTTCGAGAATATCGACGCCAGAGCCATCGAGAACAGCCAATGCGCGCGTCGAGTCCGCAAAGCTCCACGCCTCATTCAGATCGATCGAGCAGGGACAGCCAATCGCGCTGGCGGTCTCGACGGCGCGTCGCGCATCGTCGCCGGGATCGCCGCGGCCGACCTTGATCTTGAAGCGGCGATGCAGTCCGGCGTCAATTTTTGCCTGCGCTTCGGCAACATCGGCCTCAAGCTCGCCGGTCGCCAGCACCCAGAGCACCGGCAACGCGTCTGCGATCCTGCCGCCGAACAGGCCGCTCATCGGGATCGACAGGGTGCGGGCGGTCGCATCGAGAAGCGCCGTTTCGACCGCGGATTTGAGGGCGGCGTTCGCATAGGCAACCTGATCGATCTCGGCCATGATGGCGTTTGCCGAGAATATGTCGCGCCCGTCGAGCAGCGGCGCGATATGGTTGAGGAACAGGGCGCGCATCGCTTCGACGGATTCCCCGCTCCACCAGGGACCGCCCGGAACCGTCGCCTCGCCGATGCCCTGAACGCCATCGGCCGTCGTGAGCCGAACGATCAGGTAGCTCTGGTGAGTGAGCACTGCGCGGCTGAGCTTGTGGACGCGCCGCAGCGGGATGTCGACGATGAAGGTCTCGACCGACCGCACCAGCGCCGCCGGCAGGGCAGCGGCGCGCCGCTTTTGGAGCAAGGCGACTTCCGCGCTCATGCGGCAGCTCCGCGGCAGAAATGCGTCGGTTGCCAGTCGGAGAGATCCATGTCTGCGTTATCCTTAAGAGCCTTGAGAATCGGCCGGAACAGCTTCGGCGCGTCCACGCCGACAGCCCCGACCGGATGGTTCTGGGCATCGAGGCCGACCCAGCAGCCGCTGCCGGGGGCAGGCCCCGCTTTGTAGAGCGTGCTTGTGGCCCGTTCCGGAAGTCCGGCGATCTGGATGTTGTGTCCATATTGATCGGACCAAAGCCATGGCAGGTCGGCGTAGCGGACGTGATTGCCCAACGCGGCCTTCGCGGCGGCGATGGCCTGGTTCTGGGCGTTTGCCCAGCTCTCGCGTCGGGTCACTTGCCCCGCGTAGCAGCAAGGGAAGCAGGCCACGTCACCCGCAGCAAAAATCCGCGGGTCCGAAGTTCCACCGAATTCATCAACGAGGATGCCATTGCTCACGTCCAGGCCGGCCAGCTCGCCGAGCGCGACATTGGGAATTGCGCCGACGCATACGAGCACGCGGTCCGCGATCCGGGCAGTGTCGTCATCCAGTTCGAGCATGAGACCGTCAGGCTGCACCGCAAGCCGGACAACCGAGCGGCCCATGACAAAGGCGACGCCATGGCTCTCATGCAGCGCCCTCAGCCAATCGGAGACCGGCTCCGGGACCGAGCGCTGGCACAGCCGGGGCGCGGCTTCGACCACGGTGACGGCAATGCCAAGGCTGCGGACCGTGGCCGCGACTTCGAGGCCGATCCAGCCGCCGCCCACGATGAGGAGGTGCTTCGTGCCGGAGAGGCTGGAACGGAGGGCGGCGGCATCATCGATGGTGCGGAGCAGATGAATACGGTCTGATGTCTGCCCGGCCATCCAGTCGGGAACGCGGGGTCGGCTCCCCGTTGCCAGAAAGAGCCGATCATAGCGGATCTCGCGGCCGCTCGCACATCGAACCGTTTGCGCGGAGCGATCGATCTCGACGACTTCTTCGCCCAGCCAGCTCTCGACATTGGCTTCAACCAGGTTCTCGATTGACAAAAGGGCCGTCTCGGAAACTGCCTCTGCATCGCGCAGCGCATTTTTCGAAAGCGGCGGCCGCTCATAGGGAGGATGCCTTTCCTCGCCGATCAGAACGATACGGCCGGAAAAGCCCTCCGCGCCAAGCGTCTTGATGATCCATCCACCGGCCTGGCCGCCGCCGACCACGACAAAGACCTCATCCTTCATCGGCCTGACTTTCCAGCATGACCTCCAGGCGGCCGTTATTCTCGCGCACGCCATAGGTCCGCACTGGCACCGTCACCGGCGGCGATCGCGGCTCGCCCGTCTCGATGTCGAAAAGACCCTGATGCAAGGGGCACTCGATGCAGCCATCCTCGACGAACCCTTCCGAGAGCCTGGCCTGGCCGTGGGTGCACAGATCATGAAGCGCAAAGAAGCGACCTTCCTTGCAGAAGATGGCGAGCGGCGTGCCATTGGCGTTGACGCCGGCAACCTCACCTTCGTCGACGATGCCGACAGGGCCTATATCGATCCAACTCATAGTGTTTCCCAAAATCTGGAGCCTCGCCGCGCTGCCGGTTCGGTCCACGGGGTCATCGTCCGGCGCCATCACGCGTTCGGCCTCCGGCCGGCCCAGACGTCCTCGAGCAGAGCACGGATTGCGTCCGGCTCCAGCGGACGCGGATTCGCATAGGGATTCTTGAAGATCAGCTCGACCGCCCGGTCGATTCCGTCCTTTGGCATGCCAAGGTCGCGCAAGGCGGTCGGCGCGCCGAACGAGGCCGTCATGTCGAAGAGAGATTGCGCGGGTCGATCGGTGGCCAAGGCCCTGCGCAGCTTTGCCGCCGCCTCCGGCACTGCGGGCGCATTATAGGCCCAGGCATGGGGCAGGACGGCGGCGTGCGTCTCGGCGTGGGGGAGATCGAATGTTCCACCCAGCACATGGCATAGCTTGTGATGGAGCGCGACCGTCGTGCGTCCGAGGCATGTAGCGCAAAGCCAGGCGCCATAAAGCGCGTCCGATCGGGCCTCGCCATTCTGTGCATCCTTGGCGATCAGCGGCAGACTGCCGGCGAGCGCGCGGATACCCTCTTCGGCCATCAGCAGGATGATCGGGTCAGCATCGGACGCATAGAGCGCCTCGACCGCGTGGGCGATTGCATTGAGGCCGCTCACGCCCGACATCTGGGCAGGCAGGGTCAGCGTCAGTTCGACATCGTAGAGGACACTGGCCGGCTGGACGACCGGATCGCGCATCGTCGTTTTCACGCCCTCTTCGGTCTGGCCGAGGATCGGCGTCATTTCGGACCCCGCATAGGTCGTCGGAACGGCGAGATGCGGCAGGCCGGTGCGAAGGGCGAGCGCCTTGCCCAGCCCGATCGCCGAGCCTCCCCCGATCGAAACGAGGCCGTCGGCATCGGCCGCGCGCAGCATCGCGAGCGCCGTATCGGTGACGGCGACCGGCGTATGCATGGCCGCGTCGGCAAACTCGCCCGCGAAGAGATCGGCCATCGATGCTCGCGCCACCGCGATCGTCTCGCGCTGGGCGGCGGTCGAGAGGAAAAACGCCCGGTTAATGCCGAGACGGGCGACCTCGGATCGCAAATCCGACAGCGTGCCCGCCCCGAACACGACGCGCGAGGCGGGGACGTCGGAGACGAAGGGCTTCATGCGGTCGTCCGCGCCGTTACAAACAGCGCCTCCTCGCAGAGCGCGAGCGCTTTGGCGGCATTGTCGCGACGGCCTGCATCGGCTCCGTCGAGATCAGTCAGGAAGCCGTGTCCCGATCCGGTGAAGGCACGCACCTGACACGCCGGCTGACGCTGGCCGATGTCCGCCAGCCGCGTCTGGACTTCCTCAGATATCAGATCGTCTTCGGCCCCGAACAGCGTCAGATGCGGCGTCGTCACCGTGTCGAGGTAGGTGAGGGGGACATCGACCGCTTCCTGGTTGGGAAGCCCCTGCGGAAAGCCGTAGAAGCTGACCAGTGCGGCCGGCAGGTTCCTGCGCGCCAACTCATAGACGAACAGGCCGCCGATGCAGAAGCCGACGACTCCGCCGATCCCACGCCGCCGCGCATAACGCTCGAACGCATCGACGAAAGTGCGGTCCTTCAGCCGATGACGCCGTTCGAACGCCGCTTCGCGTGTATGCTCGGCGAGCTTGCCAAGATCCTCGAATGTGCGGATCAGGTCGACGACAGCGCCGCGGGCGGCAAGGTAGGCGGCAAAGCCCCGGTAGAACGAGGTGCAGCCGTAAATGTCCGGCAAGACGGCGATGCGACGGTCGGACGCATCGTCTCCGAACCGATAGCCGCTGATTTCGCCGTCCTGGAACAGCACGCCTGCATCGCCGCTCGGAAACGAGCTGCATTGCTCGATGTGACACATGATGAAAACCTCTTGGAAAGAACCGGCTTCAGGCCGCGCGCGACGCGATGACGTCAGGTGCGAGTTGGAAGTCGTTCTCGATCACCTTCTCGCCATTTTCCCGCACATCGGGCTTGATCTGGACCTGACGAACGCCATTGCAGCAATCGTCGTCAACATAGTCGCCCTGCTCGAAATAGCTCTGCGTGGTGAGCGTATGATAGCCGTCCGCGCGGACCTTGAAGTGAACGTGCGCCGGGCGCCAGCTATGTCCCCCCATCATCTCCAGTAGCGCGCCGGTCGGCCCCTGGTCGGGAATCTTGTAGGGGACGGGCACGGTCGAACGGACGAAGTATCGACCTTCGGAGTCGGTCAGAACCTTGCCGCGATAATAGTTTGCCGGGATGTCGTTGTGGATGCCGCCATAATAGCCGTCCGGCGTCGAATGCCAGATGTCGACGGTAGCGCCGGCGATGGGCCTGCCTTGGAGATCCTTAACCGTGCCGCGCACGATCATCGGGACGTTGCGATCGTCGTCATAGGTAAGAATCTCGCCGCCGTTCGAAATGAGGGGCGCGTCCGGCAGATAATAGGGGCCTTCGATAGTCCCCTCCGTGCCGCCGTAAGCGGCATTCTCGATGTCGCTGATGGTCGAGTTCAGGAAGACGTCGAGCAAAAGCGGAATCTCGCCCGCCTCGCCCGTTTTCACGGCATACATGACGCCGGCCCGATATTCGTCGAACGTCACTTCATGCTTGATAAGCGCCTGACGAATTCCGTTCACGATGTCAGACACCACGGCATCAATACGATTGTTGCTCATCTCTCCGCTCCTAACGCCTCTTTTCTTCGCGTCTGAGTCTAGCCCTCCGGCTGGCATACCGAAAAATACTATTATGATGGCCTAGCCATACGGATTTCGTATCTAGGCTAGACCGGCAGGGCCAGCAGCGTCGCCACGCGGCTCGTGTCGAAGATCGCGCGCTTGCTCGCGAACCGCCATCGACCGTCGAGGCGAACGGCGCGATCGACATAGCGGCCGGCCTGATAGATCTTCGTCTCGCCTTCGAGGCCGGTCGACATGACCAGGTAGTTCGCGGTGAACTCGACCTCATCGCCCTGATGGCGCGAAATCTTCAGTCCCGACACGAAATGGCGGTAGATCGTCGGCGGGTAGATGTTCGCGTTCCGCAAGGCTGTGACACGATCACGCAGCATGTGCTTGTTCTCGCACCGGATCAGCGGCGCCGGGAGGTCGAAATCCACATTCTCTTTGGGGATGATCTCATAGAGGCAATCGTCGGTGAAATGGTCCGGCCAAGCCTCCAGATCGTCATTGTCGATGGTCTCGACATAGGAATCGAGCAGCTCCTGGATCTCCGAGCGCAGTGCGATCGCCTGGTTCATTGGACATCCTCCACCGGGAGATCCATGATCTTGGCGTAGCCCTGCCAGAAGGCGCGGATCATGTGCTCCGATATCGTCGAGCTTTCGTTCCCTTCGGCGCCGCGCCCCATGTCGAGCACGGAAAAGGCGTTCGGCGCCGTGGCCGTGCCGCGCTGGACCAGCTCGGTCGCCTCGGTATCTTCCATGGAGATGTAGCCGGCGGGGCCGACCAGATTGGCCTGCTTGATGCGGAGCGCGCGTAGCTCCGGCGTGTCGTCCTCGTAGCCGAAGAAGTGAAATACCAGTTCGAAGTTGCTCGGCCCCTTGGGCAGGAGCTGTCTCGCGCAGAGCGTGTTGTGAATCTGCTGGAGGACAAGCTGGGGGAAGATCGCCTGGATGTGGTTGGTCGTCACCTCATCATATTCCTTGATGAGCCCGAGCACGGAATCATCCTCCAGACGGAAGCCATCGGCGAAGGTGCGGATATTCTGTGCCTTATAGGCGTCGACCGCTTCGTTTTCGTCGCCCTTGGCGGCGAAGAACACGCTGCTCAGGCCATCGGTGTCAGGCTTGAGAACCAGCTTCGCGCTGACCCGGTAGATGTTGAAGGTGGTGTGGAACAGGTGAAGGAGGCTGGCGTGATAGGCGTCCTTCACATTCTCGAAATAGAGCTTCCAGTTCGAGCTGGAATATTGCCGCGTGCAGCCGAGATAGACCACCGGTTTGTGAAAGAGGCGGTCGATATAGGGCCGCATGATCGGACCGAGAAAGTCCGGAAGCGGCACCGCCTCTTCGCTGAAAGTCGCGAAGACCAGTCCGCGATAGCTGTCAACGCGAAGCTTCTGCAACCCATGGTTGGCGGGCTTGAAGTCGGCCGGCATGCCGCAGGCGCCTTTCTGGCCACGGCGGAACGGGACGCCGATCAGATCGCCATTGGGCGCGTAGCTCCACTGATGATAGACACAATCATGCGTCTGGGCGTTGCCGCGATTGGCGCGGCACACTTCCGCGCCGCGATGGGCGCAGCGATTGACCCAGGCGGCGAGGCTGCCGTCCGCGCAGCGCGTCATGACCACCGGAGTATCGCCGACAAAGGTGCGCTTGAAATCGTGCGGGTTCGGGATTTCGGCTTCGAGTCCGAGGAAGTTCCACACAGGCCCGCGGAAGATGCGTTCCTGCTCTCGATCATAGATTTCCTGACTGCTGAACACAGTATAAGGAACGCGCGAACCATCGTCCCTTGGAAAAGTAAGTGCTTCGGCGTTCACAATCCCACTCCTGCTATGCCATGCAACGCGGCTAGCGCGAAGCTGGTCTCTTTTTCTATTCTTCGATGCAGGCCGATTTATTGAAAGACGCGAGAGATGTTGTTATCGTCGTCTTTCCCATAATGGCCTCTCCGGTGTTGCAGCTTATGCAGCGCGCTGAAGAGGTCAAATACCTTTGACAAATCGCCTCCATAGTCGAAACGTATGGCGGTGGCGTCTCGCGATACGCAGCCTCGCTCGACGTGCGTGGAGCAAATGGGTGGAGTCCCTGATTTGGAACTGCGGCATCTCAGATATTTCGTGGCGGTCGCGGAGGAGCTAAATTTCAGCCGGGCCGCGACGCGGCTGAATATCTCGCAGCCCCCCCTCAGCCAGCAGATTGCGGCGCTTGAAGCCGAATTGGGGGCGAAACTGCTTGTCCGGAACAGTCGGGGCGTGGAATTGACCGCAGCGGGCCGAACCTTCCTCAAGCGAGCGCGGGAAGTCCTTTCGCAGGCTCAGGAGGCTGTAGCCGAGACCCGGCGAGCCGATCAAGGCGCGGCAGGGACCATCTCGGTCGGTTTCATGAGTTCGATCATGCTGCTCAAGCTGCGGCCATATCTCAGGCGATTTTGTGATGAGGTTCCATCGGCCGAGTTGATCCTTTCGCGCAAGCCGTCGGATCAGCAGTATATGGGGGTGCTGCGGGGTGATTTGGACGTCGGGTTCGTCGATCTCGCCCTCGATCACGCGGGTATCAGCGATACCGATCGCCTTGATGTGCGACCGGCGCTGGATGTGCGGCTCATGCTTTGTGTTTCGCAGGATCACCCGCTGGCCGACCGACAGAGCGTTTCGGCGCGAGATCTCGTGGGTCTGCCGTTCCTGGCGCTTTCAAAGCACGGTTACTCCGCCTCATACGAGCGGCTATGCCAGATCTGCGACGATGCTGGCTTTGAGCCTTATATCCGGCAGCAAGTGGAGAGTATGCCAGTCGCGATCACGATGGCGACCGCAGGCTATGGCGTGGCGCTCGTGCCGGACCTCCGTGGCACGCTCTCCGATGTGAGCGCCGCGCGGCTGGTTCCACTCGACGAAGACCCGCGCGTAACAGTGTTTATGATTTCACGGCGGGAAGACCGCATGCCGCTTGTCGAACGGATGCGCGACATCTGCGGCACTGAGCCGATCGCGGACTAGCCTGCTCCACCGCGTGTCGACGACCGTTCTCAGATGGGCAGGACAACCTCGCGTTTCCATAGATGGCGTGACATCAACCGAACCGTTCGGTATGGTGCCATGGCTTAACACCCGCCAAATCGGCAGAGTTGTCCAAATGATGCACCAGGAGCGACGATGGCAAGCCAGCAACACATCGACAAGAGAACGCACATCCTCAACGTCGCGGGGCGGCTGTTTCTCGAACATGGGTTCGCTGGCACATCAATGGGGGAGATCGCCAAGGCTGGGGCAGGGTCCAAGGGCACGCTCTACACCTATTTCGATAGCAAGGAGCAAATGTTCGAGGAGTTCATGCACGCGGAAATTGAAGCGCGCGTCGCTCCCGTTTTCGAACTTCCCACGCGAACCGATGATCCTACTGCCGTGCTCCGCGAACTCGGCATACGATACCTTGAACTGACCACCCATCCGACCGTCTCTGCGATCCTGCGTCTGGTTATCGCAGAGGCGAGCCGATTTCCAAAGATTGGACGATTGTTCTATGAGGGCGGCCCAAAGGCCGCGCATGATAAGTTGGTCGCATTCCTGCAACGCTGCACAGACCAGGGGCACTATGATATTGCGGACGTCTCGCTCGCCGCCTCGCAATTCGTCCGCTTATGCCAGGCGGATATCATGCTCGAATTTCTGTTTTGCGTCCGCGAAGCGCCTGATCGGGTCGAGATCGATCATCTGGTGGACTCGGCCGTCGAAACCTTCACGGCCGCCTATGGACGCCGGTCATAAGCGGGATGTCTCAACAGCGAATGGGGCGATGCAGGGCACCGCCCGTCACCGGCGCCGCAGGGTATCTCGACACATTCGCCTACTGCATGAACCAGCCGTGGCTGACGACGATGGACTGACCCGTCAGGGCGTTGGTAGGGAAGGCCGCAAGGAACACTGCGGTCCGGGCGACATCATCCACGGTGGTAAATTCGCCGTCGACCGTCTCCTTCAGCATCACCTTCTTGATAACGTCCTCCTCGCTGATTCCAAGCTCCTGCGCCTGTTCAGGGATCTGTTTCTCGACCAACGGCGTCCTGACAAAACCTGGACATATGACATTGGCGCGGACGCCGTGGGGGGCGCCTTCTTTGGCGACCACCTTCGCGAGCCCGATCAGGCCGTGCTTCGCGGTCACATAGGGAGCCTTGAGGACGGATGCCTCCTTGGAGTGCACTGACCCCATGTAGATCACACTACCGCCACCTTGGGCATACATATGCTTGAGGCAAGCGCGCGTCGTTAGAAATGCGCCGTCAAGATGAATGGCGAGGAGCCGTTTCCAGTCGGAAAATTTAAATTGGTCGAGCGGCGCGACGATCTGAATCCCCGCATTCGACACCAAAATGTCGATCCGGCCAAATCGCTGGATAACGGCTTCTATACCCGCTTCCACCTGAGCCTCGTCAGTCACGTCCATCGCCACGGCCATCGCTGTCTCGCCGCTAGGATCGAGAGCGGCTGCCGCAGCCTCAGCCTTTTCGAGTTGGAGGTCAGCGACTACAACCTTCGCTCCGTTGCGGACGAACTCATGGGCGATGTCGTTGCCGATGCCGCTCCCCGCACCTGTGATGACGGCGACCTTGCCTGTTAATGTCATGGATTTTCCTTTCTGCTTTTCGATTTCGATGGGATTTTGTGAGCGGGGTCAGCTTTGGTCTGGGCCTCCGCCTGCACGATCCCTTGGAGAATGGCGTCTGCGCCGGAATGCGATGTTCCGGGAGAGGCAACACCCGCGACCGCTTCGGCCTGTTTGATCTTTTGCAGCGCTGGGTTTGCCGCGGGCGTGGCCGACACGCCGGCCTTGCTGGCTTCGGCAAGTGTCTGCTTTACGAGCGCGTAGCCTTCATCTTGCAGGTATCGGACCGACTCATCGGAGAAGTCATAATCGCGGGACGATGCTTCGCCGGCGCGACGGGGGCGTTGAAAGCGGACGATCTCGTTGGCGAAACCATCGCCCATCAACTGGATGAACCGAGGATGGCGCATGATCTTTGCGCGCTCCACCGGATCGATGCCCGACAGGATGACATTTATCATGCTGCGGTAAGCGTCGGTCATTTCGCGCGCGCGAAGATCGCTCCTGATCCGCTCGGAATAGACCACCTCATCCCGACGGGCGAGCACCTCGATCATGTTGGTCGGAAGCGGAGCTTCCCCGGCGAACAGATCGACGATATAGACCTGCTTTCCATCCGGTCCGCAGCGATCCAGCACAAGATCCAAGGGCGAGTTGCTGACGATCCCTCCGTCCCAATAGGCCGTTCCGTCAACAACCGTCCAGGAAAAGCCAGGCGGGAGGCTCCCGCTCGCCAGAACATGGTCTGGAGTCATGTCATCGACGTAGCTGTCGAACACCTCCAGTTGCGCGGTGCTTACGTTGACCGCGCCCACCAGGAGCCTGACCGGACTGCTTTTGAGACTGGCGAAATCAACATACTTTGCGATCAGATGCCGCATGGGGGCCGTGTCATAATAGCCCGTCCAAGAGGATGTGAGATCGAACGGTGGCATCCAGCGCGGCTTGAAAAAGTTCGGCACGCCGAAGGCCAGGATCTGGGCTGCAACCGCACCCCGGCGCATCTCAGCAAGCGGCAACGGGGGCGCCACGACCGTAATATCGTCCCAGAACGATTTGAGCGCTTCCG
This sequence comes from Tardibacter chloracetimidivorans, assembly GCF_001890385.1. Taxonomy (NCBI): domain Bacteria; kingdom Pseudomonadati; phylum Pseudomonadota; class Alphaproteobacteria; order Sphingomonadales; family Sphingomonadaceae; genus Tardibacter; species Tardibacter chloracetimidivorans. Next base: position 12,426 of record NZ_CP018222.1, read on the forward strand.
TCGCGTGATGCGGATTGCCGGCGATGATGGCGCCGTTGAGCGCCCCGATCGACACGCCCGCGATGATATCAGGGAAGATTCGTTCTTCTTCCAGTGCGCGGACCACTCCGCATTCGAAGGCGCCAAGCGCGCCACCGCCTTGCAGCACCAGCACTTTCTGCATGGGAATTTTGTCGAGCAGATAGGCCGGGTCGCCCAGCCGCTCCTTGTATTGATCGAGATTGACTCTGTAGCGGATCAATCCTTCGGCAACGCGAATCTCACCCGTAGGTCGCCCCATCATGAACGCGGCCCGAGGAACCTGATCGCGCATATAGAAAAGAGCGTAGCTCTGGTCCTTGAGATCTCCGCGGCTTATCCATTCGTCGGCGTGCTCCGGCACCCCGAGCATATCGAATCCGAGTTCGCCTATTTCGCAATAAAAATAGGACACCTCATCATATATAAGCCGCTGCCCGAGCATGTTGCGGGCGGCAAGCCGCCCCTGGCGGACCGCATTGTCCCAATGCTCGATGTGGCGGCGGCACCGAAAAACAGGGTCATAGAAACGGGTAACGTCTCCCGCTGCGAAAACATCTTCGACATTCGTTCGCAGCCGGTCGTCGACAGAAACGAAACCATTTTCGAGTTGAATTCCGCTTCCTTCGAGAAAATGCGTCGCCGGCTCGACCCCCATGCTGACAATGACCATGTCGCACGCGATATCGCGGCCGTCCCGCGTCCGTATCCCCGTCACTCGGCTATCGCCGACGACCTCGCTGATCGTATCGCCCAGCAAGATCGTTGCACCCTTGCCCTCGGCGTAGTCCTGAAAGAAGGCTGAAATCGCCTGCGATTCCAAATGTGTCAGCACACGGTCGCCAATGTCGATCATGGTCACTTGCAGGCCCATCTCGATCAGCGAAAGTGCGATCTCCATACCCAGGAAGCTGGCACCAAGGATTACGGCATTGCGTCCCGGCTGGGCCGAATCCCGCACGGCATCGCAGTCCGACTTGCGGCGGAGATAAAAGACTCCGTCTTTGGTGGAACCGGGCACTTCCAAGCATCGAGGCAGGGTGCCGGTTGCGATCAGGAGCTTGCCATAAGCGAAAGTTCGGCCGTCGCTGGCCGAGACCGTTCGGGACGCCGGGTCGATGCCGGTGACGTCGATGCCCAGAATGAGACTGATATTCTGCTGGCGGTAATAATCGACCGGATGAACGAGAATATCGACTTCGGTCGACGTGCCGAGAAGATACTGCTTCGAGAGCCGCGGGCGGTGGTAGGGAGGAAAATCCTCTGCCGTCAGGACACAGATCGATCCGGCCGCGCCCTCGCGCCTTAGTGTCTCGGCCGCCGTCGCGCTCGCCAGGCCCCCGCCTAGCAACAGATAGTCGAACGTCTCACTGCTCATGGCCCACCTTGTCGTTAGAGAGGCGGCGCTGTGCGATGGTGCTGCGGCGACAGATCGCTTGTTCATGGCGTGTCATCCGGGGCGTTCCTGCCCCAGATAGTCGTGCACGACCTCGCCTAACCCCAGCGTCAGGTCGGCAATATAGTGCGTCGCGCCTAGAACTTCGCGCACGGGCAACCGAGCGACATCGGCAAGAGCATGGGGATATAAATCGAGCGCGGCAGGTCCGCTCCACGCTCCTTTCAGCTCGACGTCCTCGAGATAATAGCGAACCAGCTCGCAAATTCGCGGGGAACAATCGACATGCGGAATCACCTTCAACATGAAGTTCGGCTGCCGCAGGGCCGTAAGCATCGGCTCATGTTCGAGAATGACGTGCTTATAGCCCATCGTTCCGAGCGCACAGAGCGAGCTTCCATAATGGAGCTTGCCAACGATGACGTCCGATTCATGTGCGATCGAGGGGGTAGCGAGCTTCTTTGGAAAGCCCCAGATTTCGCGGCCGCCTGCTATCGGGGCCTCATCATTGAGATACATGGAATGGACATAGCCGCCCGCTTCGCCATTGAAGCGGACGGGAATGACCTGCCCGGTTTCCGTATAGTCACCAAAGCCGGTGGAGTCGGGCATCCGAATAAATTCGTAATTTACGATCGGCTCGTCGATTTCAAGCGGCGCCGGAACCACTTCGCGCAAAGCATCGGGATCGGTGCGGTATTTGATGACGATATATTCGCGATTGTAGAATCGATAGGGTGGGCGGGGAAATGCCGGATTGCATAGCGGCATCGCGAATGCGCGCGCCCGCACGTCATCGATATTCATAGGCAGTGTTCCTGTCCGATTGGCCATTGGCTGGATTGCGTCGCCCCTGCCGCGCTGTGCTTACTCCGTCCGCGTGAAGAGAGTCAACCGAACCGTTCGGTTGACTCTCTATCTATGAGGCGGTATCCGAGCGAGGAAAGCAACATCAAAAACTGGATCGAATCATGCCTGCGAACGACAGTTCTTCCGACAGCAAGGCAACCGTGCCAACCTCGGCCGATGCCGGTTTCGAGCAAGTGCAGCAGCTTCTCGATATGGCGAACAGATCGAGGCAGGCGTCGTTGAACGCCTTGCGGACGTCGAGCGCGCGAACGAGCAAACTTGCAGTTGAGGCAACCACCAAAACGATCGCCTATTCTCAAACGGCGGCAACGGCATCGGCGGAACATCTCTCCCGGCTGACGCAGATTCGGGATTTCAAGGAAGCGGCTGAGCTTCAGGCGGAGTTCGTCCAATCGCGACTGAGCGCCTTCCGGGACTATCTTCGGGATCTCGGAAAGACGGTTGAAACGACGTTGACGGATCTGACGTCGGACTAACGGAACTATTGGACTGGAGCCTTCGGGACGCGCCTGGCTTCATGATCTGAGAGATAAGGAGAGGGGCCTAGAAGGGCCTGACCAAGTATATGTGCGTCGCGCAGGCACAAAGCTCCGCCGCAGGCCATCGGGATTTCGTTCTCGAAGCCGGCAGATGCTGGTGTGCTGCGCGGCGCGAAAAACTGGCGGTTCAGCCTCGACTCGTTCAGACGTTCGCGCCATTCGCTTGCGAGATTCTCGCGCCCGTGTTCGACGCGCTGTTTTTGAACTTTGAGGCCTGCCTTGGACGACCGATGATTACCGGCTCTCAGCAGGAGATCACCCAGGATGAAAGGGACCTAGTCGCCCTTCTGGAAAAGCCGATGTCACCGATCACCCGATTTCCTGAGTCATCGCTCCGGATAGTTTTGAGCGTGGCGCTGTTTTCGACGTGCCTCATGGTTGACTTGGCCCTCCCACCGGACCGTCGCGATCGGGGCCGCGATTGAGGTTGATGGTTTGTAGCCGTATCGTATCGGCCATGCCGAAGCGCGCGTTCTCCTCGCCTTGTAGTGACCGTGTTCTGGACGCGGCCATCGACCAGTTTGGCCAACATGGCATCGATGGCACCAGCACGCGGGCGATCGCCGCGGCGGCCGGCACCGCAATGTCGTCCATCACCTATCATTACAGCGGGAAGGAAGGTATTTACCTTGCTGCCGCCCAGCACATCGCCAACCGCTGCCAAGAAGCGCTTGCTCCGAGCCTAGAGCGGGCAAGAGCGGACATCTGGCTCGGCGAGGCGACCGCCTTCGAGAAGATTGACGGACTTGTCGTCGATCTCCTTCATCTAATGTTGGCAGGTCAGAGCAAGCCGTGGGAAAGGTTCGTGCTGCGTGAACAACTGGAGCCGACGCCAGCATTCAATTCGTTATATGAGACCATATTGGAACGCGTGACCGTCAGACTCAGCGAGCTGATAGCCCAGCTCGGGGGAGAACGATGGAGCAGCACCGAAGTTCGCCTTAAAACCTTCGCTATCCTTAGCCATGTTCGTATGTTTTGCGCGGCGCCGGAGTTGATGCGGCGGACCACCGGACTCGATCTGGCCAAACCCAGCGATGTGGATCGGATCGAGCGCTTCGTGCGCGGCGTTTGCAGAGCAACGCTGGATGTCGCTCCTTCAGATGGCTGATAACCTGTCCCTGTTAGGCGTTGCGGCGTCCGAAGCCTCGTTCTCGCCGGCAGCCAGCGACCTGAAGGCGTCGATGAGATGTATGAGGGCGGTGGTGATGTGAATCCGGTCTGCTTCGCAGAAGGGGCCGAGTTGTCGCTGCCAGCGCCGTTCGATGCGAAGCCGGAGCTGCCTGACCATTCGTTCTCCCTCCGGTTGCAGCGCAACCGCTACCAGCCTGCGGTCCTTGCGCGATCGGTTTCGACGCACGAGACCTTTCTGCTCAAGATGATCGATAAGCCGGGTGGATGCACCATCGGTAATGCCAAGCTCCCGATACACGTCTCCGATGAAACATATGCGGCCGTCCGCGATATATTTGAGCGTCAACCAATGTGAGAGGCGAAGCCCGCTGTCGCGGATCTGTCGCTCGATCCAATCCTCCATTTCTCGAAACGCAGCGCGCAGCAGCTCGCCGAACCTCTCCGGAGGGACCATTTCGGTCATTGCCGCTGGCTCGATCAAGGGCAACGCATACCGATATGGGAAACTTCAGGTCGCTCGCCACGGGGAGGAACAGGGGGCGTGGCGAGCGACCCGTTCCATCCCGGGGGGGCGTGCGGGACGGAAAGCGGTTGAATCTCATTGCGACGCGAAATGGCCGCGTGTCGGCAGCGCGGGAACCACGGCAGCAGCCGGCAATGTGGACGACGGCATTCGTTCGCGTGCAGCACCATGACCATCTTGCAGTCTCAAAACCTCAGCGAGTCTATATCAACCGAACCGTTCGGTCAACAAGAGTGCTGTTGCCAATTATGTCCGATAATTATGATTCTCGGACATAAGATTGACGGTCTGGCGGGGGGGTTTTAGGGTGTCCAGCGATGGCATCCGACGATCCTAGCGACACCGGCAACCTGCCCGTGACCGTGCCGCAACCGGCGCTGCCCGACATCCTGCGCGCTGAGGTCGATCGCGCGGCCGACTATGCGAAGGCGTCGCGGTCAGCGGCGACGCAACGTGCCTATGCCTCCGATTGGGATATCTTCACCGCTTGGTGTGACGTTCGCGGGATGGAAAGCCTGCCAGCGACGCCCGCCGCGGTCGCGACATTTCTGGCGAGCGAGGCCGACAGCGGCCTGAAAGTGCCGACGATTGGCCGCCGGCTCGCCGCTATCGGCTACCACCATAGGCAAGCTGGCTTCGACCCCCCACAAGAAATGGCGGGCGCGTCCGCGATCAAGGAAGTGCTTGCCGGCATTCGCCGCGAGGTCGGCACACGGCCTGAACGCAAGGCCCCCGCCGATGCCGACGCGCTGCGCGACATGATCCGCACCATCGAGGGCGACGATCTGCGCGCGGTCCGCGATCGCGCGATGCTGGCGATTGGCATGGCAGCGGCGCTGCGGCGTTCCGAGCTGGCCGGCTTGCTTATTGATGATGTCGAACTACCACCCGAAGGACTGCGCCTCCTGATCGGTCGATCCAAGACGGATCAGTCTGGCGAAGGCGCCGTCATCGCCATCCCCGAAGGCAGGCGCATCCGACCCAAGGCGCTGTTGCTCGCTTGGATCGACGCAGCGATGGAAGCAGCACGGAACTTGAATAATCCTCTCATCACCTTCGAATCCGGGCCTCTGTTCCGGCGCCTGACGCGCGGTGGCGAGCTGACGGCCGATCCCGTGTCGGACCGCGCCGTTGCTCGTCTCGTTCAGCGCTGTGCAGCGGCGGCCGGCTTCGATCCGACCGACTATGCGGGACATTCGCTGCGATCGGGTTTTCTCACGGAAGCTGCGCGGCAAGGCGCGAGCATCTTCAAGATGCGCGATGTGAGCCGCCACAAATCCGTTCAGGTGCTTGCCGACTACGTGCGCGATTTCGAGATGTTCCGCGACCACGCTGGCGAAAAGTTCCTCTGATCTTCAGCCGCCCTCATCCGGAGCGCTGCCCTCCCCTTTAATGACCGGAGGAAAGCACAGGCCCAAGTCATCGAACGCGCGGGCAGCTTTCACCAGCGCGTCACGCATCGCCATATCGCCTTGCAGTGTCGAGGAGTCCGCACTTCCTCGCACGCGGGCAAGTTGGCGCAGCAGCGCGAGTTCATCACTCGAAACGTGCGATGCGTAGATCGGGAGCAGTTCGCAGCCCATCGCGAGTGCCGCGCCGACCAATCGCGCCAGCGCGACGTGCGTGGTGCGCGTCCCGCCGAGCGACTCGATCGTTTCCAGCGCCCGCGCTCGATCGCCGGCGTTGCCCGCCAGGTTTCGCAAAATGAGAATGGCGCGTTGCTCGATCTGCGGGTGCTGGTGCAGCAACGTCAGAATCCCGCTCATCAACGATAGTCCGTCACGCCAATGTCGGACTAAGAGGTGACGCACCTACCCATGGTTGGGGAGGCTCGACCATCTTCATTACCGTATCCACCAGAAGAACGTGCTGAAAATCGCGCAAAGTGCCGCAACCAAGACGCAAAGCTGGATCGTCGCCCCTACGCTGTTGGTCACAGACAGGGTCTCAAATATATTCTGAAACCCTTGATGTTTGGGAGAACGCATAACCTGATACCCCATATCTCACTTCAGCGCCAATATTGCCCAGAATCCCAAGGTCATGACGAACGAGAACAGGAAGGTGCTCCAAGCGCCCAGGCGCGCGGTCCTGAGTTCATAACCGGCTCCGATATCCATTACTAAATGGCGCACTCCCGAAGCGAGATGCTGGAACACGCACCAGCTCAATCCGAACAGGATATAGGTGCCGACCCAACTCGCGGCGAAGTGGGCAAAGCGCTCATATGCCTTCGGGCCGTCAGCGATCGCCCAGAGCCACCAGAGCAATATCGGCATGCCTACCAGCGAAATCGCAATAGCCGAGAAGCGATGCATGATCGAAGTCATCATCGCGATGGGGGGCCGGTAAATTGTTGCGTGCGGTGATTGCGGTCGCTGTGCCATCTACCGATTCATCCCTTATGATATGCATGTTGGGTCAGAAACGGGCGCGTAGTGTGCGAATCGTCGTGGTAAGACGTGGCCACTATCGCCGCCTGTGCTGGGCCGCGGGCGATCTCCCGAACGGCGCGGGACTCTCGTATTCGATCCCCCGCAGGAAGATTTCGACGGCTTGGTGAACGACGTGTTCGATTTCTTCCCGCGCAGGGGCGGGCCGGAGTTCCAGAGCCACCTCCAGATGGATGTTGGCGCGCACCATGCCCACGAACTGCTGGGCGGCGATCGCGCAGTCGTCGACGACAATCTCCTCCCGCATAGCTGCGTTCCGAAGCACGTCGGCGAGGCCATCGGTCACAGCGCGAGGCCCATCTTCAAAGAATTGCCTGATCGAGCCTTGCGACATTTCAGAATCGCCAACTACCGCCCGAAAAATCGGTAAGAGCGTCGGCGAGGTGATCGCCGCAAGCAACCGCCGTCCGAAATCGGTGAGGATGGTGCGAAGGTCGGGACCATCACCCTCATTTCCCAGAAAAATGGTCCAATGAGCGCTTAAATCTGCGTTCAGGGGGCGCACCGGCGCAACATGATCGCCGCTGGGTTGCTCACCTCCATGGGGCGACTGGTCGTCATCTTGGCTTGCCGCTTCCTCTCCCATGTCTCCATGGGAGGCGACTTGCTTCGAAAGCAGCTTCAGTAAAGCGCGGTGCCGCCACATCGACAGCGCGGAGAAGACGCCCTGCGGTTCGTGAAACGCGGAGGCCCTGTCCGCTATCTCATTAATCTGTTCGGTGTCGAAACCCGCCCTCCGAATCCGAACCCGCTCGTCGGCATCACTCGCAAGCCCGACGCGGGCCAGGATCGCGAAACGCCGGAGCGCTTCAAGCCGCGGGTTCGCGAGACGGTTGGGCAACCGCGTTCCTGTTACGACGCGATACCATCTGCGAACTTTCGAAGGCTCGAAAAGGCTCGACGGACCGTCCGCTTCGGCCAAGGCGAGCACAGCCGTTTCAAGCCGGGACAAGCGACTTTCTGGCGGCGGCACGCCATTCTGGTCAATCCGCCCTCCCCTTTCCTGCGGATACGAAGTCGGATGATTGTCATTTGCCGCCACCGCGCGCGACCTTGGAAAGTGTGCTAGGTCGATGCCCGGTCCCGATGATCCCGGCGAGACGTTGGCGGTTTCATCGGTCGGGCACTCTGAATGTGCGGTCATATCTCACCTGCCTTTCGCCCTCCCCTCGCGGTCGTCGCCGTAGATTCCGTGGAGGAATATCCCGACAGCCGACCTCACTGCCGCTTCGACTTCGGCGGAAGTGGGCGGCGGTTGGAGACCGAGAACGACACGCAGATGGAGATTACCGCGGAACATGCCGACAAAGTGATCGGCCGCCGCTCGACAATCTTCGAGCTGGATCTCGCCGCGATCGCGAGCCGATTCCAGAACCTCGGCGAGTCGATCCGACGCGCGCCCCGGCCCCTTCTCGAAGAAATCCTTCGCCAGTTCAGGAAAGCGCCCCGCTTCGGGCATGATCGACCGATAAACACCGATCAGCCCCGGCGACATATACATCTTGAGAAGCAGTCGCCCAAAACCGAGAAGGATTCCCTCAAGGCTACGGCCTTCAAAACCGTCAGCCGAAAGCGCTGAAAGCGCCGTGTCCGCGCTCTCGGACACCAGCGCCGTGAATAGGCCCTCCTTGCTCCCGAACTCATTGTAGATCGTCCGCTTCGACCCGCCAGACCGCTCGATCACCGCGTCGATGCTGGTGGCGGCATAGCCCTGCTCGAAGAAAACCTGTGCCGCCGCTTCAAGGATGGCGGCGCGCCTGCTGTCCTTGGAAGGACGCTTAGCGCGGGTGGCTGTGGCCATTTGTAACTCCATTCGCCTTTCCCCTTGACGGGTAATACACGTTACCTTACCAGTCAAGCCGATAACAGATATTACCAACGGTGGACAATGCGGCGACTAGCAACTCTCGTGATGGTGGCGGGGCTGAGCGGATGCGCGAGCATCCCCGATCTCGGCCCGCGACCCGAGCCGGCCCAACCCGGCACCTTCTCATCGTCGCGCTCGCTGGCGGGCACGGCGCAAGACTGGCCTAATGACGAATGGTGGCGATCCTTCGAGGACTCGCAGCTCGATACGCTGGTGAACGAGGCGCTGCGCGACTCGCCGACGATCGAGCAAGCCGCCGCGCGCATCCGCATGGCCGGCGCACAGGTCGAACTGGCGCGCGCCGCCTTGCTGCCGAGCATCGGCGCGACCGTAACCGGGCGCGAGTCCCGCATCACGCAGAGCATCGGCCTCCCCACCGATGGCGACTGGCATTGGCTGGTCGCTGGGCTGGGAAGCCTCAGCTACGACCTCGACCTATGGGGCAAGAACCGGAAGGCGTTGCGGGCGACGGTGTCCGAAAGGCAGGCCGTCGAAGCGGATGATGCAACCGCGCGTCTCGCCCTCGCGTCGGCCGTGGCGACCACCTATGTCGATTTCGCGCAATTGCTGGTCCGCCAGGACGTCGCCACCGACGCAGTGCGGATCAGGCGGGCCACGCGCGATCTGGTGGCGCGACGCTTCGATGCCGGCATCGAGCCGCGCACATCGCTCGAACAGGCCCAAGGCGGCGTGGAAACCGCCGAAGCCCAGCTTGCCGCGATCAACGAGGCAATTGGGCTAAGCCGCAATGCGCTGGCCGCGCTGGTCGGCGCGGGGCCGGATCGCGGATTGTCGATCCAGTCGCCCGCGCTTCGGACCCGCCGCGCCGACACCCTCCCCGCCAACATCCCGGTCGAGCTGATCGGTCGCAATCCGATGGTGGTGTCGGCCCGCTGGCGGGTGGAAGCCGCCGCCGAGCGCATTGGTGTCGCTCGCGCCGGCTTTTATCCGAACGTCAATATCAGCGGCCTGATCGGGCTTGCCTCGTTCGGTCTCGACAATCTGTTCAAATCGGATTCTGTGATCGGTTCGTTTGGACCGGCGATCAGCCTACCCATTTTTCAGGGCGGACGGTTGAGTGCGCGCTATCGCGGCGCGCGGGGCGATTATGACGCGGCGGTCGCAACCTACAACGAAACGCTGCTTCAGGCGCTCCATCAAGCCGCCGATGCGGCGACGTCACTTCGCGCGCTCCATGAGCGGGTGGACAGGACGAATGCGGCGGTCGCCCGTCAGGAGGCAGCCTACAGCCTTGCCAACATGCGTTATGAGGGCGGCCTGTCCGACTATCAATCGGTCCTCATCAGCGAGGACGCGCTTCTGACCGCTCGCGAGCAAGCGGCCGCCCTGCGCCTGCGGGGCTTCATCCTCGACATCGCCTTGGCGAAAGCCTTGGGCGGCGGCTTCAAAGCGGCTGTCCCGGCCAGCGACAGCAACTCTTGATTGGGAACAGCCATGACCGACGCCACTCTTGAACAAGACCACGACATGCAGGACGCCCCTCCTCCATCCAGGAGCGGGAAGCGAAAGCGCCTTTTCCTCATTTTCGGCGGCGCAATCCTGCTGATCGCGCTATGCTGGTGGATATGGGCGACCTTCCTCGCCGGCGACACGGAATCGACCGAGAACGCCTATACCAATGTCGAGGTCGCACAGGTGACGCCGCTGGTCGGCGGCCCGGTCAAGCGCGTGGCCGTGGTCAATACGCAGGCGGTGCACGCCGGTGACGTGCTCGTCGAACTGGACGACACCGATCTGCGGCTCGCGGTCGCCCAGGCCGAGGCGGCGCTGGGCCGCGCCCGCCGTCAGGTCCGGCAGGTCCAGGAAAATGACGCGAACCTCGCGAGCCAGGTGGACGTTGGCCAGGCTGATCTCGTTCGAGCACAGGCCGATCTCGACAAGGCGCTCCTCGATGAGCGGCGTCGCCAGCGTCTCGCCGGCCCCGGCGCGATCTCGCAGCAGGAGCTGTCGGATTCGCAGACGGCGGTTCGCGTAGCGCGGGCAGCGGTGACGCAGGCCAAGGCGCGCGTGGCGGCCGCCACGGGCGCACGGCGCGCCAACCAGGCGCTTATCGAGAACAGCACCGTCGAAACCAACCCGGAAGTCCTCGCCGCGAAGGCCCGGCTCGATCAGGCGAAGGTGGACCTTTCGCGCGCCGTGATTCGCGCGCCGGTCGATGGTGTCGTGGATCAGCGCCATGTCGCGGTCGGCCAGCGCGTGCAGCCGGGCGTGCCGCTGATGGTCGTCGTTCCTGTCCAGAATATGTATGTCGACGCCAACTTCAAGGAAGGCCAGCTCAAGCGGGTCCGGCCCGGCCAGACCGCGCGGCTGACCTCGGACCTCTATGGCTCGGACGTAGTGTATCATGGCCGCGTGGAAGGCTTCGCGGGCGGATCGGGTTCGGCCTTCGCCGCGATCCCGGCGCAGAACGCCACCGGAAACTGGATCAAGGTCGTGCAGCGCCTGCCCGTCCGCATCCGGCTCGATCCGAAGGAACTGAAAGAGCATCCGCTGCGCGTCGGACTTTCGATGCACGCGACGGTCGATCTGTCAGAGGCACGGTAAAATGTCCGCAAGCGATGCTTCGCATGGGGGGGGCGGCTATCCGCCGATGACGGGCGCAAAGCTCGCCATGGCGGCCGCTGCCCTGTCGTTCGGCAACTTCATGGTCGTGCTCGACACGACGATCGCCAATGTGGCGATGCCGACGATATCGGGCGATCTTGGGGTTTCGACCACCGAGGGAACGTGGATCATCACGGCCTATGCGGTCGCCGAGGCCATCACGGTTCCGCTCACGGGCTGGCTCTCGCGCCGGTTCGGGGAGGTGCGGCTGTTCACGGCCTGCGTCATTGCGTTCGTGATCTGCTCGATCCTGTGCGGCCTGTCCGGCTCGCTCGGCTTCCTCGTCCTGTTCCGCATCCTGCAAGGCTTCGCCGGCGGACCGATCATTCCGCTTTCCTCCACCCTGCTCATATCGGTCTTTCCCAAGGACAAGAGCAACATCGCTCTCGCCATCTGGGGCATGACCACGGTGGTCGCGCCGATCTTCGGTCCAATCCTGGGCGGCTATATCTCCGACAATTATCATTGGGGCTGGATCTTCTACATCAACATCTTCTTCGGGATTGCTGTTGGCAGCGTGGTCTGGTGGCTGATGCGAAACCGCGAAACGCCGATCGCGCGCAGCCGGATCGACATGGTGGGCCTGATGCTCCTGGTGGTGTTCGTCAGCGCCTTCCAGACTATGATCGACAAGGGACGCGAACTCGACTGGTTCTCATCCTCCTTCATCGTCTGGATGGCGATCGTCGCGGCGATCGCGCTCGGAGCGCTCATCCTGTGGGAACTGACCGACGATGATCCGGTAATCGACCTGTCGGTGTTCAAAAACCGGACGTGGCTCGTCTCCACCATGTCGCTCGGTCTCATGTTCGGCCTGTTCTTCGGCAACATCGTGCTGACACCGCTCTGGCTCCAGCAGATGATGGGCTACACGGCGACCTGGGCGGGCTTCGCGACCGCGCCAATGGGGATATTGGCGGTCGTGACCGCCCCGATCGTCGGGCGGCTCATGGGCAAGATCGACCCGCGGCTCATCGTCACCTACGGGATGGTGGTCCTCGCCATCTCCTTCTTCATGCGCGCGCATCTGAACGCGCAGGCCGATTTCATGTCGGTCGCGATCCCCATGTTCGTGCTGGGCGCAGGCGTCCCGGCCTGCCTTGTCACCCTCACGTCGCTCGGCGTGTCGGAGCTGCCCCCCGAAAAGATCGCGAACGGGTCGGGATTGCAGAACTTCATCCGCATCATGGCAATGGCGGTCGGCGCGTCGTTGACCTCGACCTATTGGGAGAATGCGACGAAGGGAAATCGGGCCGAACTGGTCGCGATCATCGATCCGACCATGACCCCTGCCCCGCTGCCGGGATTACAGCCCGGTTCGGGTCTCGCCGCCTTCTCCAGAATGGTCGACATGCAGGCCGTGATGCTCGCTACCAACGATTTCTATGCGATGGCGACTATCCTCATCCTGATCTTCGCGGCGGTAGTTTGGCTCGCGAAACGGCCCAAGGGACCGCTGAAACAGGTAAGCCATTGAGGACGTTCCGTGCCGCGCAAGAGCGAAAGCGAGGAACAGCGGCGCGGAAACAAACGCGAGGAACGGCGCTGCGCCATCATCACAGTCGCACAGCGGCACTTCGCTGAACATGGGTTCGGCGGTGCTTCCATGTCCGCCATCGCGGCCGAAATTGGGGGGTCAAAAGCCACGCTTTGGGCCTATTTCCCGTCAAAGGAGGATCTGTTCGCAGCCGCCCTCTCCACCTGGCTGGATGAACTCGAACCATGCGGCAGTGCCCCTTTGCACGGCGATGTGCGACAGCGACTGAGCGACTATTGCGCAAAGTTCATGTCCGCCATGCTGACGCCGTTGGCCGAAACAGTGTTTCGCCTTATCGTCGCTGAGGGCGCGCGCTTTCCAGAGTTGGGCCGCGCCTATTATCGTAAGGTGCTCCAGCGACACCACATGATTCTGTCCGAACTTCTTGAAGATCTGATTCGTTCTGGTCGGCTCCAGCGCCGCGCACGGGCGCCGGCCAGCTTAAGGGCGGCCGAGCAGCTTCTTGAAATATGCATGTGCCGAATGCTCGTCCGGCGAATGTGCGGATTGAAACCAGACAGCTCGGCCGACGCGATCGCGAGAGAGGCGGCCGAGGCGGTGGACATATTCCTCCATGGCTATGGCGCTCGACCCCGAAGAGTCAGGTAAGTCTCCACATATCAACCCGCGACGCTCAAAGGCTCGCGGACATAGCCTAGACCATGTGATAGTCGCTCGACCGCCTCTTTCGGATCAATGGTGAGGCGCTTGGCGATCTCGTTAACCGAAAGCCTCTCTTGCCTATGCGGAACAACGCACGCTCGGTCAGATGGGGCAGTTCGTCAACGGCATCGGGCCAATCCGAACATGTGGCTCATAGAGGAGCTGCAACGCGCTGGCGTCGCTATCCATGTGTGCAGCCACGCCCTCGCCAACCAGAAAATCGAGCGAAATGACGTCGCAAAGGATGTGATGATCGACCTCGCGGCCATGGTCACGCTGGCCAATCTGCAATTGAAAGGCTGGGCGGTCATCCCTGGATAGCAGCCGCCCCGCTTTACAGCAGCGCAGATGTCGTGGACTGAGCGATCGCATAAGGCAGTCTTAAGCCTGCCGTTGGAATAGCCTTCGACGCCTTCGGCAGTCAGAACGCGATCTCATCTCGCATATAGGATCGCGGACTGACTCCCAGCTCCATCCGGAACGCGTAGATGAAAGCCGATGGGGAACCATAGCCAAGGTCCAGCGCGGTTCTGGTGACGTCCATGCCCCCTCCCAATAGCTCGATGGCTTTGAACAGCCGCATCCGCCGCCGCCACGATCGCAGCGTCATGCCGATTTCCACCTCGAAGCGTCGACTCAATGTTCGCGAGGACATGCCCAGATCGCGTGCCCAATCCTCAGCTGAACGGGGATCGGCCGGATCGGCGTAGAGCGCTTCGCACAGGCGCGCGAGCGCTTCGTCACGCGGCCAAGGCAGAGCGGCCGAAACAGGGATGGCGCGACGGAGCTGATCGAGGATCATTTGTGTCACCCGGTCAGCATATCCGGGGTCATCTTCCTCGCCATGCAGGTGCGCGGCTTCGGCGATCAGGGCTTTCAGAAGTGCGCTGACAGGAAAGACCGTGGGCTCCTCTGGAAGCGCGGAGACGGCCTCGTTCGCGATCCACAGGCTGCGAAACTGAGCGCCAAGCAATGATCCTACGCGGTGCGTGATCCCGGCGGGAAGCCACACGGCCTGTTCGGGGGAAATGACGAACGATCGTCCGGCGATACTGACGGCAAGCACACCGGAGATGGCATAGACAAGCTGTCCCCAATCATGGCTGTGCTCAGGGAAGTAGCATCGTGCCGGGACAGTCTGTGCGCGCACGGTCATCGGTGCTGGCGAAGGCGCGTCGGCGGGCGCTTCTATCGACTGCCAGCCCGACATGGGCGAATATTGGCCGATATTATACATGATATGTCGGATAATCGAAAGACCGACATATTAAAAGCAGATATGATAAATCGTGACGCCCGGCGGCGTGCGTCATCTACAGCACGAGAATCTGGAAAGAGCCGCCATGGCGCGTTTCGACAATTACGAACTCTCCCTTTCAACCGCATCGGATGAGGCGGCCGCGCTTTATCGCGACGGCATAGCGTTCATGCTCGCGGCCTGGCCGGGAGCGGCGGAAAATCTCGACGCTGCGATCGAGGCCGATCCGGATTTCGCCCTCGCCCACGCGGCCCGCGCCCGGCTTCATGCGATGCGTGCCCAGCCCAGCGAAGCGCGGGCGCGTATCGCAATCGCGCAGGATAAGGCCACAGCCACTCTTTCCGAACGAGAGGCGAGCCATGTCGAGGTGCTGGCGCTCGCCATAAACGGCAAGTCGCAAGACGCGCTGAAAGCCGCGCTCGCCCATGTGGAACGCTGGCCCCGCGATACGCTCGTCCTGTCGCTACCGCTCGGCGCTTTCGGCCTGTTCGCCTTTTCCGGCATGGCCGAACACAACCAGGCCAAGGTCGACCTGTGCGAGCGTCATGCCGCGCATTTCGCCGACGATGACTGGTGGTTCCTCACCTATCGGGGCTGGGCGCTGGCCGAAAATGGCGAGGTCGCGCACGGCCGCGCGATGCTGGAACGCGCGATCGAACTGCGCCGCCATAACGCCAATTGCGCCCACGCGCTGGCCCACGCCATGTTCGAGGCAGGCGCCAATCGCGAAGCGGAAGCGCTGATCGCGCAGTGGCTTCCCGATTACGACCGCAGCGGCATCCTCCACGGGCATATCGCCTGGCACGCCGCCCTCGCCGCACTGGAGCGGGGCGACGTCGATACGGCGCTCGCCATCTATGACGGCACGGTGCGGCATTCGGTATCGCTGGGGACGCCGATCAACATCGTCAGCGACGCCGCCTCGCTCCTCTGGCGGCTGCAAGCCTATGGCCATGCCGTTCCCGAAGGACTTTGGGAGGATGCGGCCGACTATGCGCGGCGGGTCTTTCCCAAGCCCGGCCATGCTTTCGTCGACCCGCATATAGCGCTGCTCGAAGCGGCAACCGGCGACAGCGCGGCGCTCGGCCGCCGCATCGCCGCGCTGGACGAACTGGTCGCCAACGGCGCGATCGGCGCGGGCGCGATCGTCCCCGCCATCGGCCGCGCCGCGCTGGCCTTCGCCGAAGGCGATAACGCCGGATGCGCGCATATCCTCGAACCGATGACGATGGATTTCGCCCGGATCGGCGGCAGCAACGCCCAGCGCGAAGTGATCGAGGATACGCTTCTCGTCGCCCTGATGCGCGCTGGCGAAGCGCAAAAAGCTCGCGCGCTTCTCGATCGCCGCCTCCATCGACGCCCCTCGCCGCGCGACACGCGCTGGCTCACCGAACTGGCCGCCTGAACCATGACGAACGCGAACATATCTTTGGAACAGCACGCGCCCGAGATCGGAAGCAGGCGCGAGCAACGCGGCAACATCCTCCGCCTTTCGCTGGCACAGGCGCTCGCCGGGGCCAATTCGACCGTCATCTATGCGACTGGCGCGATCATTGGCGCCATGCTCGCCCCCGACAAGGCGCTGGCGACTCTGCCGATCTCGATCTTCGTGGTGGGCATGGCAGCCTGCATCCTCCCAACCGGCAAGATCGCCCATCACTACGGGCGACGCGCAGCATTTCTCGCCGGAACCGTGGGCGGTGTCCTGGCGGGGCTGCTGGCGGCACTGGCGGTCATTCTCGGATCGTTCTGGATCTTCTGTCTCGCGACATTTTTCGGCGGTGCCTATGCCGCCGTGGTTCTCTCCTTCCGCTTCGCCGCAGCCGATTGCGTCGAACCGGAATGGCGACCGCGCGCGCTCTCGATCGTCATGGCGGGCGGGGTCGCCGCCGGCGTGATCGGACCCCAACTCGTCACCTTCACCATGGACCTGTGGCCGCCGCATATGTTCGCGGCAACCTTCATCGCCCAGGCAGTAGTCGCGGCGCTGTCGGCAATCGTGCTGACGGGCGTGCGGCTCCCGATGCCGACCACCGCCGAATTGGCTGGGGGGCGGCCGCTGGCGGTCATTGCGCGGCAACCGCGCTTCATTCTCGCGGCGACCTGTGGCGCGGTGTCCTACATGCTGATGAACTTCCTGATGACCGCCGCGCCGCTCGCCATGCGGATGTGCGGCCATAGCCAGGCAAACTCCAACCTCGGCCTGCAATGGCACGTCATCGCCATGTATGCCCCCAGCTTCTTCACCGGGCGGCTTATCACGCGCTTCGGCGCGGAGCGCGTGGTGGCAGTCGGTCTGGCGCTCATCGGGCTTTCCGCCGCTGTCGGCCTCGCCGGGATCGACGTCGCCCATTTCTGGGCAACGCTGATCCTTTTGGGCGTGGGCTGGAATTTCGGCTTCATCGGCGCCTCCGCGCTGGTGCTCGAATGCCATCGGCCCGAAGAGAAGACGCGCGTTCAGGCGCTCAACGATTTCCTCGTGTTCGGCACGATGGCGGTCGGCTCCTTCTCATCGGGTGGGCTGCTCGCCTCGCATGGATGGAGTTCCGTGCTGTGGGTGTCGTTCGCGCCGCTTGCCCTTGCCGTGGCTGCGCTGGCGCTATCGGCGGTCGTGCGCCCTTCCCTGTCGATCGAAAGGGAAAGCGCATGACGGCAGCAGAGGTCATTGTTCGAGCCGTGCTGATCGGTGTCGGTGGCACCGTCATCCTCGATATCTATGCCGCTCTCGCGCAGCGCCTGTTTGGCGCGCCAGCGACCAACTGGAAGATGGTCGGCCGCTGGATCGGACACATGCCGGAAGGCTGGTTCATTCAGCCCAATATCGGACAAGCCCCGCCCGTGCCCGGCGAACATGCTCTGGGCTGGATCTTCCACTATGTCATCGGCGTCGGCTACGGGCTGCTGCTGGTGGCTATCTGGGGAAGCGGATGGCTCGATGCCCCTGATCTCTCCGCCCCGCTGATCCTCGCGCTGGCGCTGCTGGTTCTGCCCTATTTCGTGATGATGCCGGGCATGGGCATGGGGATCGCCGGATCGCGCACGCCCAAACCCAATGTGACCCGGCTGAAAAGCATGATCGGCCATTCGGTGTTCGGCGGCGGCATGTATCTTACGGCACGACTGCTCGAAGCGGCAATATGATCCAACTCCTGGAAACCGCTCTTATGACTTTGCGGTCTGCTCGGGTCGGGAGCGGTGCTTTCGAGATGAACCGAACCATGGATCTCAGCGCCGGCGGCCACGCCAATCGTCGCGCGCGGCCCGGCGTTCCTGTTCCTTCCTCCCGCTCTCGCGGTCTGGTTCACCCCCCTGCCCTGCTACCGCGCGGCGATCACGCTGGCCGATCTGCACCGCCAGGGTCAGGCGTCGCGAGAGCGGCAACGGCATATCAGCGACAAAATTGCGGACCTCCGCAGCCAGCGCCCGGTCCTCCGGCCTGCCGCTGCCCTCAAGCGTCCTCGCCGCTTGCTCATAGGCTCCCCTAATCGCCCGCTGGCGTCGCAATGCCTGATCGTCCTGAGGCCGATACTCCGCCTCCGGCGCGCGTGCGATCCGAGCCGCCTCGTCCAAGGTCCGGCGTCGAAGGCGAACGGACTCCCCTCCCCTATCTTTTGGCCTGCGGTTCCCACGCAGCTCGATCTGCCGCACCGCGGATGGATCAGCCTTCCGGACGATGCCACGGGCACGTCTCGGCGTTGCTTCGGCCTCTACGCCGCGCGCCCGCAATTCATGGGCGAAGCTCTCACGAAATGCGTGCAAGTCGGCCTTGCGTGGATTGAACCGCACGCCCTGATAGCCTTCAGCCGCGACCGTGATGTGGACGTGCGGGTGGCCGGTATCAGTATGGAGCGCCATGGCGTAGCTGAATCGTTCCCCCAGCTCAACGCGCGCAAAGGCCCGTGCGGCGTCGTGAACGATATCAGCCGGGATTCCTGCTGGCATGGACAGCACCATGGATATGGAGGTCGGACGCGACCGGCCCCGATTGGTAGCGTCGTCCAGCGCTTCCCATTCGGCCGCCAGTTCCCTTAACCCTGCGACGCTGGCGATCCGCTCTCCATCGCCTGTCTCGACGTCCAGTTTGCCGTGACGTCCGATATATTCGAGATGGGCGCTCAGATGCCCGCCGCCGCGCTGTCGTCCTGAAACCTTGACCACCACCTCGGGCGCCTTACGCACGATACGCGCCAGCTTTGCGCGCGCACTATCCGCCGCATGTCCCCTTCCCCGCCCGCTCGATAAACGCAGCGTGGCCCCTCTCACGGATCGCTTGCCGCCTATAGGCGGCCGCCATGCCTCCATGAGCGAAGGTAGCGCGAGCACATCATCCTCGTTCATCATCGCCTCTCCAGTAGGACAGGTCGCCCTTGAGGGCTTGGCCAATCGCGCGCGTCTGTTCAGTCACATCTTCGCGCATGGCCGCGACCCGCGCCGCCTCGCGTGCAAGATCAAGCCGGGAGTCCGTCATCGTCGCGGAATGAAGGGCATGGACCGCCTGATTGATATTGAGGCCGACGCGCCTGATCTGCCGCCAAGCATCGGCAAGCGCCTGCCGCTCCGGAAGCGCCGGCGGCGCGTCGTCACGAAGCCGATGTTGCACCAACGTCGCGACCCAGACATTGCGCGTAAGCCCGCGTTCTGCGGCCGCCTGGTCGAGCAACCCAAGCTCCTCATCGGACAAGCGGATTTCGACGCGGCGGGATCGACGCACAGGACTGGCAGAGGGGGCTTCCCCCTCCCCTGCCTCCCCTGCCGCTCGCTCGATCAGCTTTCGCAGCAAGACAGAACGACCGCCCTCGCCCGCTGCTACGCGGTCGAAACGCCGAGCCAAGTCGGCGGGCAGGCGGACTCCAAAAAATGTCACATAATAGCTCTAATGTTTTACATGCCCGGCTGCAAGCCTATCCCGCCATCAAGCATTTCGAGTTCCCCTCCGCTATGCACATGCATAGTCTGACGCTGGCGGACCTACCCGCCAAGCGCGTTGTGCGTTTCAGAATGACCGCGGTCCGCGCCTCTATGCATATGCATAGCCGAACGCGAGAAAAGCTCGTGCGACGCGAAAATCAGGTAGCCGCGTCGAAAAGCCGGACCTCGCTGGCGGACACCGTCACCGGCTCGTCTGCGCCTTCGAACAGCACGGAAACCGTATCGGGCAAGATCAGCCGTCCATTCCTGCCGCCCACGGTAACGGTCACGATTGGGACGGCCGGGGCGGCAGGGGCTACCGCCCTGCCCTTCCCCCTACCCGATGCAGGCACCGGATCGGATACAGCCTGATCGGGATCGCCGCGCGCCTCGCTCGCCGTCTCGACAGGTTTCGGGACAGGAGTTTCGACGGGGCGCACAACCGCTTTGGGAGGTTGCGGGTCTTTAAGCCCGCGCACGAAATTGGCGACCGCCGCGGTGGTCACACCCTGCTCACGCCGGGATGCCACAAACCGCTGGACCGCCTCGGAATGCTTACGAGAGGCGATATGAAGGTCGTAGAGCGCTCGTCGGGGCCAGACGTCGATCAGATCGCGCAGATAACCAGCCATATCGGGGGCAGCCGCAAATTGCGTAATCTCAGCAGGTTTGCAGCTCAGTTCCTCCGCGATCGCCTTCTTGCTCCAACCCTCCTTCAACAGCCGCTGCACCGCCTCGACCATTTCGCTGGTGCGCAAATCCGCCCGCTGTTCGTTCTCGATAACCTGTTCAACGAGGTTGTCGGCTTCGCTCGCTGTTTCGGAAACAATCGCTCGGATCGTCCGCTTGCCCGCGATTTTCGAGGCACGCCAACGCCTTTCGCCGAAGCGAATGACGAATTTCCCATCCTCATTTGCGGGTCGGACGGTAATCGGTTGCAGAACCCCCCGCCGCCCGATCGATTTCGCTAGACCTGCCAGCTCCTCCTCATCAAAGTCACGGCGCGGATTTTCGGGATCGGGAATCACATCGTCCAACGCCAGTTCCTGCACCGCTGCCGCAGTCTCAGCCACCCGCGCATGAAGAACGCCGCTGATCTGCGCCGCTCGCTCCCTGAAACTGCTCACTACACGATCTCCTTGGCCGGAAGGCCATCCATACGGTCGCGGATCTGGGACAGCACGAAGCGCATTTCCTGCCCGGCGACGACCGCCGCACGTTTTTTGAGGGTCCAGACCGGCACACCCTGCGAAACGGCTTCTTCATAGCCGTCGCGCTGCGCCAGCAGGCCGTTGAACACCATGCTCGTCCCGATTGTCCGCACGATCTCCGCGACATTTTCCTTTTCGCGCGGGCTATGGCTGTTGAACCGGGACGGCAGCAGCCCAAGAAAATTAATCTTACGCCCTCCCCTGCCGCTTTGCTCGGCCGCCTGAATAGTTTTCAGGAGCTGTTCGACGCCATCAAGCGCGTAATCTTTCATCTCGATCGGGGCGACCAGATGATCCGCAACAGTCAACGCAGCGAAATTCAGCGCCCCCCAAGTTGGCGGAGTGTCGATAACGCAATAATCGAACAGCGCGGGGAAAGCATTGAACGCCTCCACCATTTGTTGAACGTCTTGGAGCTGGACAATATCGAGCGTTTCATCTGATTCGAGCACGGTCAGACCAGGAGCGCCCGACAATTCGAACTTGGCGTCTGGGTCGAACAGGTCCGACGATCGCCCTCCCCTACCCGCGGCCGCAAGTGTGCGAGACCCATTGCCCTGAGCGTCAAGATCGATGAACAGGACGCGCGCGCCATCCTCGGCCAAGAACCATGCAAGATGCGTCGCTAGCATGGTCTTGCCGACGCCGCCCTTGCGGTTGTTGATTACGATCGTCTGCATCGGCCGGATGCCGGCTTTTCCGTCTTTCTTAGCCATCGTCTCGCCAACCGCCCCGCAACATCCGCTGATAATATTCCTCGGCAGCACGATCTCCGCGCCGACGCTGCCTCGATCTGCCGAAAAAATACGACAAGGCGAAGAAGCCGATGATGCCGACAAGGATGGCATGGTCGGGATTCGCCGCAAAATATTCAGACATCACCCGTCTCCTTGTCCCACGCCTTCTCCAGCCTGTCGCCCTCGCCTGTCGCGCAAATCGGAATCGGCGACCTCCAACCCATAGGTGGCCTTGAGCGCCGACAAAATGAGTGCGCGAAAGGTCATCCCGCCCTGATTCAGCGCGATCTGAGCAATCTCGTTGCGCAGCGCCTTTGTAACGCGAATCTGGACGATCGCATCCTCGTCCATCGCGTCGACGCCGCTCGCGGCCGACTTTCGCTCGTTCAAACCGTCCGTCCTTGCTCCCGCGCCGAAGAGGAACGCGGATCGGGACCATAAGCGAACGGATTAATGAACTCAATACTTCATACTATTTGTCGATGATCGCCCGCGGCGATCTGCACGGCGCGGCTATGCACATGCATAGTCGCGCCGTGCCGAAATGGCGACACGCCATTTCTCGACGGGCCGGGCGCGCCGTGGCATGGTGGAAAACATGAAGGACAGCGAAGGATTCGGACGGCGCGGCGAACGCGGAGGGGAGGCGATGGCGATCGGCGACCTCCTGCGCACCGTTGCAGCGCCTGCCATGCGCCGCATGGGGTTCGGCCGCTCGGAATTGGTCGCACGCTGGCCGGAAATCGTCGGTCCAGCACTCGCGCAACATACGACCCCGATGACGCTGCGCTATCCTCCCGGCAGTCGCGCGCGCGGAGTTCTCGATATAGCGACCGATCGTGCGCAAGCGGCCGCCGTGCGTGCGGAAATCCCCGAACTGATCGCCCGTATCAATGAACGGTTCGGATATCCGGCGGTCGCGCACGTCAAAATCTGCGTCCGCCGTTGATCGAAACGGCTCGAGGGCCGCGCGACTATGCACATGCATAGTCGCGCGGCCGCAGAGTGGGGGAGGGGGTGCCGCCCCGGACCTCCGAAGCCCGAAGGCTCTCTACGGCGCTATCTGGGGAGCGCATTCGCCTTCCAGCCTCAAGCCAGCTTACGAGGATCATGGGATCGGTAAGAAATGGCCGATGGAGCTGTATGCTCCATCGGCCCGCGCACATAACAGCTTTCGGATATATCGCCTTCATCCTCCGGCTGCTCGGCAAGGGAAACTATGGCCCGCCTCCGCAATCGCAGGGCAAGCCTTGGCCTCCCAATCATATCAATCCGGCTTCCTGATCGCCAGAATGACCGTGTTGATGTTGGTCCCCGCATGGGCGAACGATCCGGCGGGCAGGTCATGCCATTTCCGCCAGCCACAGGCGGGGCGGCAACGCGCCACGATATCATGCAAGGCCCGGTGCCGCTTGTCCTCCCGAAATTCGGCGCGGGCGCTCATCACGGCAACAAGGATGCCTCCCGGTTTCAGAAACTCGAAGGCATGGCGGACATGATCGCAATCGCGGCCCCTGTCGAAAGGCGGGTTCATGATGATGCGATCATAGGAAGGCGAGGGGGGGAGGGTCAGGAAATCCGCCTGCCGCACGTCCTCAAAACCGTGCAGCACCCGTAATTCATGCGCCAATCCGGGCTGTATCTCGATGCAATCCACCAGCGCCCCGGCCTTGTGCGCCGCCTTGGCGAGCACGCCGGTCCCGGCGCTCGGTTCAAGCACGGTCAGTCCCTTGCCGATCATCGCGCATTCCATCACGCGCCAAGCGACTTCATCGGAGGACATAAACGCCCCGAAGTCCTTGGCAGGCGTCAAATGAAACTCCGGTGCGTCAGGGGCCTCGGTGCTGTTGTAGCCGTCCCCGATCACCTCGCCATAATATTCGGCCAGCAACTTGTTCACCTCCTTAAGCAAGTCCTTGCGCTCGAACCACAGGTGCAGATTGCCGTTGCCGAAAACGCGCACGCGAAAATAATCGCCGTGAATGACGAACGGCGTATAATCGCGCCCGGAAATCACCTGCTCGGTTATGCTCATGCTTTCGGGGCAGGGGCCTAGCCCGTCCAGTTCGCGGAAAACCCGCTCCACGTCCCGCAACGTATCGCGCCGGTTATAGTCGCTCCACCACCGCCCGCTATCGCTTAGCGCGCGCTCGATGATGAGACGGCTCCCGATCTTGAAACCCTCATGCGAGCGGAAACGCCGGTCCAGCGCCGCAAAGGTGTTGGCGATTCCGCGCAGGTAGATATCGCGCCGGTTTTCCCAGATATGACCGAATGTCGCCGCGCAATTCTCGGTCGTGAAGGTGGGTGGCACCCCCTCAAGGCCGGAATAAAATTCCTCGCGCGCCTGCCGGTCAAGAAGCTGGTCGAAACCCAGCGTTTCCAGCAGATGCCGCCAGCAGCGCCGATCAACCGCCGCCGTCATCTTCGCGGCGAAATGGTCGCGCGCGCTCGTCTTGATCGTGCTGTGCGTTTCCCGGTCGTATGCTTCATGGTCGGTTTTTGCGAGGAAAGCGCGCGTCAGGCCGGTATCGTTGTAGCGGTCGCCTGACGGCGCGGTTAGCGAGAGCGCCCCGCCAATGCTCAACCCGGCGGCCTCGTCGCTCAGGCGGTGGAAGCTGTCGAAGGCGTCCAGCCAACGCGCGATGGCCAAATCCCGGCCTCCGGTGATCTCGTCGATCTGGACACGGTTCATCAATTCAAAAGACATGGCGATTCCTCGCAAATAGGGGAAGCGGGGGCGGACGGCGCCGCCCCCGGCGCGTGGCCGATCAGTATTCGTCGGCGCGCAGGATGGTCAGGACGCGACAGGTGACGGCGGGGTCTGCCGGGTCGGGCGATCCCCATTCCGTCTGGCGGTCGTAATAATCGATCTTCCAATAGCAGCGGGTTCCCAGCCACTCGAAATCGCCGAAATCGCGTTCGCCGTGCGGGTTGTTGTCCTCGCTGAAAGCCGAGTAGTTGGCGACGATGGCCATAAGCTCGATCTGCCGCGCAATGGCGGTCGCGGAGTCGCTATCGACCAGCGCAAGAATGCCTTGCGTCATCACCACGATATTGGGCGCGGGACTGTCCAGCTTCGCGCGCATCTGATCGTTGAGCACCGCAACACGCTCACGATAGGCCGCAAGCTGTTCGGGAGTCATTTCTGCAAAGTTTTTCATCTGCTTATTCCCTTCTTAAGATGGAGCCGAAGGCGATGGCTGCCATCGACTTCTGCCTGAGCGGCGAGCCGGGTCGGGGAATGGCGCAATGAGGGCTGATTGCGGGGGAGGGGGATCACCCGCCCTGCACAAGCGCAGCGCGGAAGGGTGGGGACACCCCCGCGATCACCAAGCGAGGGAGCCTGCGACCGAGACGGCTTGGCCCTTGCGCCAGGGGGCAGGAACAGGCCCCGGAATCCCTACAAATGCGCGGTGGCATGCCGCCTCACTATCGAGACAGGGAAAGCGAACGTGCCCGCCTGCGGGCGCCACAGGACAGGGCAAGCCCTGTCTCTCCGCGCCGCGACATGACGGGCGCGGACTTTACGCAGGCGTCCGGCAAGGCCGGTCATCATTGTCGGTGCTGGAGGTCTGCGCCGCGCTGGGGCAACGAAGATGGACGGCAGGGCGGAAGATTTGATAGTCAGATTGGCATGGCCCAGATGGACCGCCTTTTCCCGCGCTGGACGTCCTCATGGGGCGCACTTGCCCGCTCCAATGCCCATGTGCGGTCGCAATGCCGTCTCTGCGGCATCCAGCAGCGTATAGATGCCTCGGTGCAGGCGCTTCGTTTTGGGGCGACCGCATCCCCCTTTGACCAGCTCGACAGGTGCAGCGTGGTCGGCTGTCATGGCAGCGTCTATTTCTTGGCCGCGCGTTCCTATGGGCGGCAATGGCTGACGCTGCTTTCTGGCGAAGATCGGCTATCCGGCGCGGCTCCCGCTGCCAATGCGCTAACGCTGGACCTTGTGCGAACTGGCCCGTCCGCCTGATCGCAGCCACATCCCTGCCAGCGCCGGTAGCCGAAGAACGCCGTATCAAGCGCCGAACAGGTTCGATCGTCAAAATGCCGGGCCTGTCGCCTGCGGCGGGCGCGGCATTTTTTTAACCTCGACCAAGCGGCGGGCATCGCGCCGGCGAGCTGGGCGACGTGGAGCGGAGGGCAGGGGGGCGTTGCGGGGGGACATGTCCCCCCGCAGAGGGGGTAGGGCGAGACGCGGCACGCGGCTCGAACTCAGGGGGAGACTTCCCCCCGTTATTCCGCTCTAAACTTAGAAAACCACTATCCGGCCTATAGCGTGGGAGAACGCATAGGAAGCTGTCCTTGCAGCTTATGGAGACATGGGCTGGCAAGTGTGTTACAACGTGCACGACACACGGAAAGGAGGCCCCAATGGGTGCCAGCACAACGATGACGATCCGCGTCACGCCCGATCTCAAGGAGAAGCTGGGCCGACTGGCGCACAATACGCGCCGCACGCGGTCCTATCTCGCGGCCGAAGCCGTCGAATCCTATGTAAACCGCGAACTGCGTATCATCGAAGGTATTCAGCGCGGGCTTGCCGACATGGAGGCAGGCCGGGTTACGCCGCATAAGGAAGCGATGGACCGGATTGATGCCGCGATAGAAGCCGCCAGCAACAACGCCGCATGAGGCATGTGCAATGGTCAGACGACGCGCTGGATGATCTGGAATGGCAAGCCGTCGCCATCGCGAAGGACAACCCCGACGCTGCGCGTCGGGTCGCGAGGCGGATTCGAGCGACAGGCGACAATCTTGCCGATTTCGCAACAGGACACCCCGGACGGGTCAGCGGCACATATGAAAAGTCGGTCGCCGGGCTCCCCTACATCATCGCTTATGCGCTGAGCGAGGATGAAAGCGTGGTGACGATCCTCCACGTCATCCACACATCGCGGAATTGGCCGGAGGAAGAATGGCCGCAATAGAGCGGTGAATCGGATGAACGAACCCCAATAGCGCCCGCGCGGCCCCAGGGCCGCGCCCGCCGCACCGCTTTGGCGGTGAGGAGCGCCCCCGCCAAGGTGGGGGCGCTGGCGCGTCGCCCTTACGCCTCGGCCGTCTCCACATCGGCCCGCCGCCATAACCGGATGAGTTTCACGATCTCCGCCCTGCGGCCAAAGGCATCGGCATAGGTCGCGACGCCCTGCTGACCGAGAAACGCGAACAGGGTCGTCATGTCCGCCGCGATCGCGCGGTCCACGCTGAATAGGTCGGCTATATCGAAACCACCCCAATCCGACGCGTTCCACCATGCCAGCAGGAAATTCGCGGTGATGCGTGACTGTCCCGTGTCTGACAAAGCCACGGTCAACAGGCGATCAAGCGCCGCCTGCGCTTCGGAATGAGGGATATTGCCGGTTTCGTTCATCTCGCACCTCTTGGCCTGCATCATGGCGCATCGCGATCAGAAGGCAAAGGCTCCCTGAAACGCATTGGATGCCTAGAAGGCGAAAGCAGCCTGTCCGCTGCTTTCGGTGAAGCTGACGCTATCACCCGCCGCATAGCGGTCACGGCCTAGCTGGGACCATTGGAGGTAGCCGGAACGGTCGCGACTGAACCATCCGTCCTCGACGCCGATGATGAAGCCCCATGCCAAATCCTCGGCACAGTCGGGGCCGGAATTGATCGGCCAATGCTCGCTGCCATTGTCCTGTCGGCAAATCGTGGGCTGCCTGAATGCACGAGTGATCGCGCTCCGGTCGGCGGGTTCGGTCGCGCCCATTTCGCGCATGATCGCTCGCGCCTCCGCCGTGTTGATAAGACCGGCGGCCTTCTTGTCCTCATGGTCGGAATAGCGGCACCCGTAGGCGACGGCCCGCATGATGCAGCCGGGTTCGGTGAAATCCTGCGTTTCGAGCAATTCGCGCCATTTGCCTGCGCTGATAAGGTCGACGGCGTGCCACCAGCGCGCCGTGGGAGCGGTAGTATAACCGAAGCGGTTGGGAGCGCCGTTGCGGTCGATCTCGAAGCCCAGCGCCGCTTCTACGCGCCGCACATAGGGATGTTCGGCCAGCAGGGGATGGCGAAGCCCGATCCTGCGAGGCTGGTCGCCATCGGGCGGGCAAACCTCGATAGGGAAGCGGAACATGCGCGAGGGCAGATTCCAAGGCGCGGCAAGCGCGAAGTCACGGGGCACGTCGAACGAACGGTTTATGTCCAGAATGGCGTGGTTCGGCGCAAAGCCCGCCGCGACGATCTGTTCGCCCAGCTCGTCTTTGATTGCTTCGGTCATCGCCCCGCCTCCTTGCTGGTCACACGGTCCAGAAGGCGCACCATCTGCGCGGAAAGCGATTTGGCGGTGCCAAGGACATTGGCCCTGTCGTTCGTATAGTAGGCCACACTAGGCCACCCGCTCGGCGTGATCCGGTGCCAGTCGGCACTATGCTGACGCTGATCGGCAAGAGCGATAGACGCGAGGCGGTATGTGATCCGATATTCTCCGTCCGCCTTGGTGATCGCCATATGCGGCAAGGCGCGGATCGCGGCAAAAAGCTCCTGATCGTTGGTCATGGCGCGTCCTCCATCCCCGTCTCGAAGGTGCGCCGCTCGGCCATATAGTCGCCGCTCCGCTCGCAATCCTCGCAAGTCTCGTGATCGTGAACCGATACAAGGGTCCACTCCTGCGCCTCGGCGTCCCATGCGGCCGCTGCGTCCTTAAGAATGCTGGCGCTCCCGCAGTGAGGGCAACGCATTTCGATGTTTTCCATGATGCTCGTTCCTGTCAGGAAGTCAGAAGATGCCGTGGTCGCCGCGCCAGATGGATGCCATCTCGCAGCCAAGCTCATGCGCGCACATGGCAAGATCGAGGTCGAAATCCTCAACCTGCTCGCGGTCGGCGCTTGTCATGGCCCGCCAGTCGATCCGCGCCAGAAAATCGTCGCGTCGCGCGCAAAAGCGCTCCAGTTCGGCAAGTTCCCGCGTGATCCGTTCCCGGTGCTGTTCGCGGGTTTCAACGAGGGTCGGCATGGTCACGCCCCCCCTGCGGGAAAGCTGTCACCATCCTCATAGCGACGCGCTATAGCGTCCAGCTTGCCGGACATCTCCTTGAGCGTCCGCGCGGTTACATAGGTGAAACAGCCACCCGCCGCTTTGGCCAGCGGCTCATGATAGTAGGTTTCCCAGCCTCGCCCGCCCCGCCTGATCCGCATAAGATAGGAGGTTTTCCCGGCCATCGTGTAACCGACATATTCACCGGCCTTGAAGCCGCTGGATTCGATATTGGCGTGGTTCAACATTCCAGTTCCCTTCTTAAGATGGAGCCGAAGGCGATGGCTGCCATCGACTTCTGCCTGAGCGGCGAGCCGGGTCGGGGAATGGCGCAATGAGGGCTGATCGCGGGGGAGGGGGATCACCCGCCCTGCACAAGCGCAGCGCGGAAGGGCGGGGACACCCCCACGATCACCAAGCGAGGGAGCCTGCGACCGAGACGGCTTGGCCCTTGCGCCAGGGGGCAGGAACAGGCCCCGGAATCCCTGCAAACAGCGCGGCCGATCTATCGGCGGCCATTGCGATCATTGGCGGCGTCGCCGGCGAATGACCGCCGCCCCACGAAACGAGACCGATCCATGCGGGGAAATGCCGGGGTGAGGGGGGCAGTGACAATCTGCCAGGGTGGTGCGGGCGCAGCGCAGCGAGCCTCGGCCGGGCTGATTGTCATTGTGGGGGAGAGGGGCGCGCGGCCCCTCTCCCCGGCGCACAAGAATCTCGCCGCCCTGGGCGGCGTCACTTTCCCCGGCTCGCGGCGAGCTGCGCCGCGAGCCAAGCCTTTTGCTGGCCGATTCCCAATCCGGCCATCGGAACGCGGGCGCGGGCGGCAGCATAGCCAAGCAAGGGCGCGCGGTAATGCCTCCCCGCCAGAAAAACGATCTCGCCCCGGAAATGGAAACCTAGAAGTTCGTCTAGCTGGGCGATAACGCGCGCACCCCATTGGCGGCGGTCGAGCGCGCTCATCGTAGCGAGCGCCCTATCATAAGGATCGACAAGGGTATCGGGATGCAACAGGCCATGCTCCGCCGACAGGATGAACCAGCGGGAACCAGTGCTTTCGACGTAGGCGCGGGCTTTCCCGAACCAATCGGACTGATAAAGATCAGCCGCGCGCCGACGGGTCGCGGCTTTCTGCGCCACGCAACTGACCAGATATATCGCGTCTGTCACCGATCATCCTCCAAATCCGCGAAGTGGTCGGCAAGATGATAGGCGAGAAGCTGGCGACCCCATGTTTTGGGGAGCGGTTTGCGCTCCGCTTCATGGGTGACGGTCGGCCCGCCGAACAAGTCCAGTTGCTGGCCGATCAGCTTGGGAACGGGGACATAGCGGGGCGGGCGGACGCAATGGCGGGCCATCGGTCACCCCCTCTCGCCCGGCTGCGCTTCATCGGCCGCGCCGTCCCCTGCGAATAGGGAAGCGCCAAAGCCAAATCCTTCGGCGGCGTCCTCGATGGTAGTTACAAGGCCGTCAAAGTCCTCTTCCGGGCCTAGCAGGTCGGCAATCTCGATCACGGCGGCAAGGTCCGCGCCATGGTCCTCGGCTAGATCGCGAAGATAGCCAAAGCGATCAAACGCCCCGTCTGCTTCATAGCGCTCGATAGGCACGGTCCGCTCGGCGTTGATGCGAAGAATGGTGGCGATGGGGATATCGGCGCTCATTGGCTGAACTCCCGATATGCGGCCTGATCCTCGTAGCGGATGGCATCCACGTCCCACATCGGCCCCAGCACCCCCTTGAACTTCGGCTGTCCGATCAGTTGTTCGCGCTGACTGCGATTGCTGTTGAAATAGGTAAAGGCGTAACCCTTCGCGGCGGCGGCGCTGATGGCCTCGTCCGGCGTGGCGGCGTCAAATTCGGTGACGCTGACGGCCTTGCCGATCATATGGACAATTCGGTATTTCACTGGCTTTCCTTCCAAATTGGAGCCGAAGGCGATGGCTGCCATCGACTTCTGCCTGAGCGGCGAGCCGGGTCGGGGAATGGCGCAATGAGGGCTGATTGCGGGGGAGGGGGATCACCCGCCCTGCACAAGCGCAGCGCGGAAGGGCGGGGACACCCCCGCGATCACCAAGCGAGGGAGCCTGCGACCGAGACGGCTTGGCCCTTGCGCCAGGGGGCAGGAACAGGCCCCGGAATCCCTGCAAACAGCGCGGCCGATCTATCGGCGGCCATTGCGATCATTGGCGGCATCGCCGGCGAATGATCCCGGTCAAGAACCCCGCCGGATCGGTGCGCCGATCCGGCAACCGCTACAGGTCCAGCTCGCCTTGCCGGAACTCGGCGGGTTCCTCGCCTTCCCGGCCTTGCCATGCAATCTTGTCACCCTGCCAGATGGTGACGAAAGCGCGGCCCCGCTCCGGTTCGGGGTCGGGCTTGCGCTCGAAATTGTAGCAGAAGCTGCGGCCCATCGTGCCGCCGCTGGCGACAGGGCCGCCCGGACGATGGCGGATATGATGGCAATAGCCGCTCGGTTCCTTGACCCGGCGACCATAGCCGCCCTTCCATGCCCGATAGTCGAATTCCTCCCGCTCGGTGGGCGGTTTCCAATGAAGGCAGCGGCTACAGGCAGCATCATAGGGGCGGGGTGCATAGGCCGGGGGCGGCGTCTGCGGCGCCGGATCGTCCAGCGGCGGTCCCCCGTTGTCGCCTATGCCGGGGCGGGGGGCCTTCATTGTTCATTCTCGATCGGCTCGACGTCGCGTAGCTCGACGAAAACGATCTTCTCGGCGCGCTCGGCCCCTACCGGATCAAGATAGATATGGACATAATCGGTGATGGTTCGGGATATGCGCCAGACCACGCCGACGCGGCCCGCTCTGCGCTCGAATTGGCCGTCGATGGACGCTGACGCTCCTATGAGGCGAACGCGCTGGCCAAGTCGCAGCCAGTTTGCCGCTGAACGGAGCATCGCCGCCTTTTCTTCGTCGCTTAGCGCGGGGCGGCCGATGCCGAATGCTGCATGGGGATCGCGCGCGATCCGGGCCAGCTTCTCGTCAATAGGCTCCGGTTGCCAGTCGATGACCGGCCCCGGCTTCGTCCGGTGCATGTGTGTCACCGCCCTCGCGCCGAATAGATCGGGCTGCACGCCTATAGTGCGTCTGGCGATCATGGCGGCATGATAATCGTGACGCCATTGCCCATCGGGTGTTAGGCGCGGCTGCTCGCGCGCGAGTGTCATAAGCTCGGCAAATTCCGCTTCCGACACGGTGGCGATCCTCGGGTTGTAGCCTGTCACCGTTCGGCCGCGTTCGTCTGTGTCGCCGCTCATGTCGCGGCCCCTTCCGCGACGGCAGCAGCGGCCAATATGCGAAGAAAAGAGGAAAGCCGCTCGATCCTGTCGGCGGTCGTGTCGTCGCTGGTGGTGTCCATGTCGTAATGGTCGAGATAGACGCGCAGTAACGCGCGATATTGATACGCATCGGGGCCACTGGTGAGGCTCGCGGCCAGATAATCATATCCGGTTTGCAAACGCAGTTGCTCGTTCGTGGTCATGGCTCGGTCCTTTCGATAAATGGCGGTGCGGCTGCGCACCGCCCCTGATCGGTCAAGCGGCCTGCCGCGCGGGTTCATCGGTCATGTGGGAGAGGATCAATTCGCTCGCGGCCTGCGCGGCGGCGGCGGCGCGGAAGATGGCGCGCTTGTCGCCCCGAAGCGCCTTGAGCCAATCGGCAATATAGGCGGCGTGATCCTCGCGCTCGGTCGGTTTCATGCCTAGCTGCGCGCAAAGCATCGCTGCGCCAATCTCGGCGATATATCCTGACAGTCCAGCCAAAAATGGCGGTTGGAAATAAAAACCATCGGTGCCTCCAGCACTGCCCAGAACCCCATGGCTCCCCCGATGCGGGGGCGGGCGGCGAGAACGACCGGAGAGGCCCGCGCAAGCGGCGGGCCGCACCCGGCTCGGCGAAGCCGGGCTTGCGGCGCGCCGTGGCGGGCCTAGCAGGGAGCGCCGACCAGACCCGCATCGAGGGAGGCCCGAAAAATCAGCGCCGCCGCGCCAGCGGCGTCCGTTGGTGAGCGGGCGAAGCCCGCGCATCGCCATGCGCGACGAAGCGGCCGAGCCCGCGAGGGATCGGCCGCTCAGCGTTGGTTGCTGCTGGATCATGGCTGCCGGGTGTGCATCCAGTCGGCCGCCGCCTGCGCCTTGCTCGCCGCGGTGAAGATCGCCCGGGGCTCGTCCTTGAGCAGTTGCAGCCAGGAGGCGATGTAGGCCGCGTGATCGGGTCGCGGTTCGTGCGCGATCCCGAGATCGGCGAGCAGGAACGATGCGGTCAGCTCGGCGGTCGCTTCCTCCATGGCGAGCGCGTGCTTGGTCCACTTGGTGCTGAAATCCCGGTCGAGCCGATGGGCTGCGCCACTGGCATGAGCTGCCTCGTGAATATGGGTGGCGTAGAAGCCGTGGGCGTCGTGGAAGGCGCTGAAATCCGGCATGTGGATGCGGTCTTCGGCGATGTGATAATAGGCGCTGGCCGAGCCGTAGACGGTATCGATGCCGAGCGCGGCGATGAAGGCTTCGGCGGCGGCGAGGCGTTCGCTCTCGGGCAGGACCGGCCCCGGTTCGGGCGCATAGCCATCGATCTGATCGGCGTTGAACAGGCTGAACGCCTTGGCGAAAAGCCGTCGGTGGTCGCCATCATCGTCGCTGGCTTCGTCACCCTTCGCGCGAAACTCCTTCCAGAGGACGCCGAGGCTGGCGTGCTCGCCCTTGCGGACCTGCGCGCCGAGCGCCTGCCACTGGCGATAGGTGCCCCAGACCCCGCTCGCATAGCCGCTGCCATAGGCGGCCGCCCAGAGCGAGACCGTATTTATGCCGCGATAGGGCTTGCCGCTGGCGACGTTGGTCGGGCGGGTGACGTCGGCGCCGGAATGATGCCACGGCATGCGCCAGGTGCCGGTGCCGGCTTCGATGGCGTTGACGATCGCTTGCGTGATGCGCGCGTAGACGTCGACACGTGGTGAGGCTGACATGATCTGTTCTCCGTTCTCGCGGCGGGGACCATCCCCGGCGGCGGAGGCCCGTTCGCGCCGGGCACAGGGGGGCTCGCGCACCCGTCAGGGCCGCAGCGAAGCGAAGGACGGCGAAGCCGTTGCGCGGGCGCGCCGACCGGCGCAGGACTCCGCCAACAGCCGGGGTGGTCTACGGCGCGGGAGGATCGATCCCGGCAATCACCGCGGTCAGGCGATCGAGCTCGCGCTGGAGAGCTTGACGCTGGAGATCGGAGATGCGCCGTTCGCGTAGATGCGCCCTGACATCGGCCGCCGCGCGTTCCCAGGCCGGCCTGTGGCGGGCGGTGATGCAGGCGTTGGGACAGCGGGTCGGCTCGCACAGGGCGGTGAGTGGCTGCGCGGGATCGGGGGTCGTCACGCGCTTGAGGCAGAGCGCGGTCGCGGGATCGAAGAAGCAATCCGCGAGCGGGCCGACATGGAAGGTGCGCGCGACGCTGGCGAGCATGACGCGCAGGCGGGCGCGATCGGCGATCATGGCGGGCAATGGCCCGAGCTGAACGGCGGCATCGTCGAGCGTCCGCCCGATACGCGGTCCCGCCGGCCCGCCAAGCGATGCGCCGCCCTGACGCCGGTCGAAATAGTCCAGCAGGTCATCAGTCTGACCGAGCCGGCACTGCGCCTCGACCTCAGCGCGAAACCCCGATGCGCTGGTCCCGGCATAGCCTTCGAACGCGGCGACCGAGGCGTGCTTGTACTGGATCATGCCGGCGATGGTGCCGAACGGACGGTTGGCGATGTGCCACGCGATCGTGCGCCGGAACTGCCGCGTCGTGATGCGCCACGGCTTGCCATCGGGACCGGGCGGGATGACCGGCATATCGGGGCTGCCGAAGGCGGTGTTGAGGTGATCGCGGAAGGTGTTGAGCTGACGGACCACCTCGCTCGACAGATGCGTCTTGGAGACGGCGCTCGCGCGCAGCACCGGCCAGAGCGTATCGCTGCCGCTGGCGCGCGCCGGTCCTGCCGACAGGCGTTCGAGCACCGTGATCGCATCGGCGACCGGCTCTATCGTCACCCAGCTCGCCGCCTCGCCCACGGCCGCCCGGCGCTTGTAGATGGTCGATCGGATGCGATGCCGCTCGATCAGGCCGTCCTCACTGCGCGCGATAGAGAGACACCCGCGCCGCATCGCCTGCACCTCGCAGTCGCGCATGCCGGTCAGGTAGGCGCACACGATATAGGCGGCGGCCTGGAGCATCCGTTCCTCGTGTGCGAGAGTCTTCGCGTCGAAGTGCTCGCGCCATGGCCGACCGCTCTCGGGATCGATCGAGATCGGCGTGTCCATGCCGCCGACCTCTACCCCCAGTTCGGCCGCCACTGCGTCGATCAACCTCGCTTCACCGCCGGTCAGCAGGAGATGCGCGCCTGGCTCGGCCTGCACGTCGATCCCGGCATGGAGATGCAGGAGATGGGCGTTGATCGGTGGGGTCACGGCGCCGGTGTTGGGGTCGACGCGCAGCTTGCCGTTATGAGCGGTGCCCCAGATCGGTGCGCCGCGCCCCTCGCGGCGTCGGCGACCGAAATAGGCCTTCAGGCGGGTGCGGCGACGTTGCCGGCGATCAGCGTCCGGGAGGCCGGAGTCGGCGGCGACGAGACGATCCCGGCGCGCTTCGAGCCGATCAAGCTCGCGACGGGCTGCGAGAATGTCGTCAGCGAAGACGGTGACGTAGCGCAACGACCATGCGAGCAGCGCGGCGATGACCTCTTCCGGGAACCGCGGCGTGCGGTTCTCCCGGACATGCCGGTAGCCCGCGACGCGGGCGGGCGCCTGTCCGGCCCAGGGCTCGAATGCAAGGCCTCCGCCAGCGAGGTGGTCACGATAGTGATAGAGATCGGAGATCACTTCGAGGAGGTGGCCGACGATGACGGGTCGCCGGGCCGGATCGGCACGAAGGTGCCGGGCATAGGCATCGACCAACGCCTGATCGATACGGGAAACGTCGAGCCGTCCGAGCCGCTCACGGGCGAAAGCGAAGAACCGGCGGGCACGGTTGAATGCCTGGCGAATGCTCGCCGGCGGCAGCTTCGGGCGGTAGCCGGGAAGATCGACGTTGAGACGGGCGTAGAGATAGGCGCGCATCGCCGCCTGCACATCGGCATGTTCGAGCACGTCGAAATGCACGGTGACGTGGCAGCGCCGGGCGTTCTCGCGGAATACGGCGAGACCGAGATCCCAGCTCGGGTCGCCGACGCGAGACAGCTCCTCGCGGGCGTGGCCCTCCTTGAGCGGCGCGCTCGCCAGCACGGGGCGATCGTCGAAGGCAGGCTCTTGGGCATGGGCGGGTATGGTCATGCGCGTGCCTCCGGCGGCAGATAAAGCCGCTCGCTCTCCATCTGCCGGCGCGCATCGGCGATGACGGCATCGGAGAAGGCCGGCACGACCTGGGCGGTGATGCGGGCATGGACGCGGCCGAACTTGGCCGCCCAGTCGGTCGCGGGCAGGCTCAGCCGCTGTTCTTCGACGAAGACGAGGAAAGCCAGGATCGCGGGGAGCTTGCGCGCGGTGATGACGGCGTTAGGGCAATCAAGGCAGCCCCAGAAGGGCTGCGCACAGGGCGAACCGGCCTCGGCGAAGGGACTGTTATGGAAGCCCGCGCAGGCGGCGAGCCAGACATCCTGTTCGCCGTCGAGCAACGGACCCACGGTAGCCAGCGGCATCAGCGGCTCGGCCTGATCGGGCGCTTTGCGCAACGCCTGCTCGGCGGTGGGCGGAAGCACGGTCGGCATCGCGGCGGCGACCGCTGCGCGGAAGGCGTCGGCGACGGCCGTCTCGTGCAGGGGCCGGAGCGACGGCAGATCAGCATAGTGGCGCGCCGCTACCTCGCGCGAGTGGCCGACCGCGAAGCGGGCTATATGCCCCTCGGTCTTGGTGTACCATAACGCCTTGTGGGTCTTGCGGAGCCGGGAGAGCAGCAGGTGGAGCGGCTTGCCGTCGTCATCGACAATATCGTTCTGCGCCACCCAGGCATCGATCCGTTCCGTCGGGTGGCGGATACCTGCCCGCAGGCCGCCAGCGTTGTGATAAACCCAAATACGATCGTCGTTTAGATGCGTGCGGGCAGTCGCCGTGACCTCGATCAGGCGACGAATAAGACCGCCAGGCGTGCCACCACCGCCGTCGCGGACGTGCATGCTCTTATGCTCGGCGCCGCGAGCGCGGCGCTTGAGATAGCGCAGTTCCACCGTGCCGGCATGGGGGTTGGTGAGACAATCCACGGTCAGCGTCTTCAGGCACTCGGGCTCGAGGCCGGTATCGAGCGTGAGCAACACGAGCAGCGCCGGCAGATCGCGCGCAAGCAGGTGATGGCGGCCATGCAGGTCGTCGATGAGCGTGCTGATCGGCAATGCGCGCCGCATGCGCATGAAATAGAGGCTCTTCAGCGCGGGCTGGTCTGCGACGATAAAGCCCTGCCGCGCGATGATCGCTTCGACATCGGCGCGCGCGCTGGCGATGACCGGGTCGCCCTCATCGGTCCGGTCGTCGGCGCCGAGACGGCGGAACATCGCTTCGACATCGGTCCTCGCGGCGTCGCGCAACGCGCGGGCGACGAAGGGGCTATAAGCATCGCGCGGGGTCGAGCGGCCCGCCGATGTGGCCAGCGTGTAGCGCAGCCGCTCATGCAGGTCGGACGCGATCCGATCGGGCCGGTCTGCCTCGATCGCGCGCAATGTGTTGATGATCTTGCCGACCGTTATGTGCCGGTGGATCGCGCCCATCCCGCGCTGTTCGAGCGCGGAGGCGAACCCATCGATATGGACTGCGCGCAGGTCGCTGACGCCAGCCACGTTCAGCGCGTCATCGCCAAGCCAGGCGAAGAACAGGCGGTAGGCATTTACATACTGCTTGATGACGCTGGCCGCACCGATGGGGCCGCCGAGCGCCGCTGACCGACGTAGCGCGCCCGCGAAGGCGATGGCGAGTGGGCGAGGAACGAGCCCAGTCATATCGATCAGGACCGTTCCGCCATGCCGTGCCTCGATCGTGAACTTGAGGCCGAGCACAGGATCGGGCTGCACGGACTCCGGCGTGATCGGCGCGAAAGCGACAGGCCGGCCCTTGCGGGGATGCCCGCTCATGCGCCCTGCGGTCCCGGCAGCAGCGCGAGCAGCTCCTCGACGGCCGCGTCCACTGTATCGGCGCGCGTCGCGATATGATCGAGGTAGATATAGGTGGTGGTGAGGCTCGCGTGGCCGAGCAGACGTTGCACCTGTTGCAGCGGGTCGCCCAGGATCAGCCGGTAGCTCTCCACCGGCCCCGCCGGCAATGCCGCTTCGCGCCGCCGCTGCTGGATCAGCAAGGCGAGCATATGGACTGCGAAGGTGTGACGAAGCTGGTGGGGACTGATCGACAGCGGGAAACCGTTCTCCTCGCACCGCTTGCAGGCACGGGTGAAGATCACCTCCCACGAGTTGGGGCGAACAGGCTGCCCTACCTCGGTCAGCCATAGCGCCGCCGGCTCGTGGGGTGGTCCATCCTCGTCGCACAGGATCAGGCGGCATCGTTCCTCTGGGGTGCAGACATCGCGCATGCGGTCGAGACCGGCGCGGGTGACAGGGATCGGTCGTTCGAGCTTGGCCGCGCCGTCCCGCGCGGCGAACTTGGTCACGCCTGCGGCGCGTTCGACGGCGACATAGGCGGCGATCTGACGCAGCAGCCGACGCGGGACCAGCACACTGCGTCCCCGGTCGCCCTTGGTGAGCGGCGGCGGCAGGCGCAGCCAAAGCTGCTGAGCCTGATCGTGGTCGTGATCGATGGCCGCAAGCTCATCGGCGAGCAGGCCCGACGCCTCTTCAAGACGCAGGCCAGTGGTGACGAGAAGGTCGGCGAACAGAGCGTTGCGCAGCCCGTTGCGATCGCGAGCGCCGGGGCGCTCGGTGCCGTCCGGGGTGAGGCCGCGCAGGCCGACCTCGCGGAAAATGTGGTAGTCGTCCATCGTGACGAACCGCACATCCGACCGCCTGGCAACACGTTCATAGGCGTCGTTGCGCGCCGCGATCATGCCACGACGGCCACCTTGCGCCGGTCGCCACACGGCGCGGCGGCTAAACGGCGCGTCGGCGATCAGCCCTTGCTGCTCGCCCCAGCGGTAGAGGCGATCGAGGCTGGCGACAGCCCGGTTCCAGCTTGCCGCCGTGATCCGGTGATCGGCCTCGTCGCGGCGTCGCTCACGATGATAGGCATCGACATCGTCGCGGGTCGCAGCCCACACGGTCTTGCCGCAGGCATCGAGAAAGCGGAGCCAGACCGCAACATCATAGGCGTAGGCGCGAAGCGAGTGCCGCGAGCGGACCCCCGACAGCGGCAGGTCGAGAAAGAAGCGATCCAGATCGGGATCATAGAGCGCGTCACCGCGCAGGATCAGCGGCACATGCGCATCGAGACCCTTGGCCTCGCGGCGCTCGCAAACAGTAATGATCGACACCGGCCCGAAACCCTCCCCCCGGACCCCCCACCCGGAAGCTGACCTCACACCGATGCGCTCTATGGCCCGGCAGTAATCAGGCTGGCCTCCGCCAGCTCTTGGGTCAGCGCTACGGCCAGCCTGATTACTGCCTACCGTGGGCGTCCATCGCCGACCTTACTGCAATGTTGCGGACGGCGCAGACTGTCCAGATAAGGCAATCAGTTCCTCGAAAGCCCGGATTTCCTTGCTTTTGCCGTAGTCGCGAAGGCTGTCGCGGTCCAAGCGGTCGGGATGCCCGGTGCTATGGATTCCTTCGTGGGCAAGGGTCGCATAGAAGGCGTTGCCGCTCACGAAATCGCCAAAGGCGGGCATCTGGATGCGATCTTCGGACTGCCGATAGAACGCGCTCGATCCCCCTTCGCTATAGGGAACCGGGTAGCGGGCAAAGGCGGCGTCAAGGTCCGGGTCGCGCTCGTCGCGGTTCTTGATCTCGACAACCGGGACCGGATATTTCG
Source organism: Tardibacter chloracetimidivorans (assembly GCF_001890385.1). NCBI lineage: Bacteria > Pseudomonadati > Pseudomonadota > Alphaproteobacteria > Sphingomonadales > Sphingomonadaceae > Tardibacter > Tardibacter chloracetimidivorans. Next base: position 52,091 of record NZ_CP018222.1, read on the forward strand.
CCATGTCCAAGCCGTCGATTTGCTCGAGTAGGGTAGGCCGGCAAAGTCTCAGAGAGAACATTGCTCGGCCCCCCTCCGAACCGGACGTGCACCTTTCAGCGCATCCGGCTCTCCACGACTGCGTGCTATCCGCCGTTGGCGGTCGGTTGGTTGACCGGCGTGGATGCTATGATGGCAAGCGACGCATAGGACTACGCGCTTGCGCTGCCGGGCTGCTCGCATGTGGCGAGACAGTCCGGCATATTGCATCTCCGCGACCCGGCGGACGTGATGGATTTCACAGGGAAGGTCTTCCCGACCACACCGCTCGCACTGGCGAGCATTGAGCCGTTCGACCAACTCTGTCCTGCTAAACACGAACTGAGCTGAGCGGGGATTATCGATCCCGCCCCACGTTCGTACATGTCGTCGCAGATCCTTCAGCTGCCACAACTTGATCGCGCGGGGTTCATTTCCCACTTCGAAGCGGATGAAGAATTCCATCCCACGCCGCAGTCTGGCGAAGACGCTGCGAGCCGATGTCCTATGCTTGGCGGCGATGGTTTTGACGCAGGAGAACAGGGCGAAGTAACCCCCTTTGTTCAGCTTGCGCTTCACGTCGTCAGCTAGGGCATAATAGTTCGCAAAGCCGCGCCATTCGGCATTGTAGGCAAGGACGATCTCCACGTCGCTTGCGAAGCGCAGCGCGGGCCGACCACGCGGGCGGAAGGCTTCATAGTCGCCCCAGCCCTTGTCGTTGACGAACCGGACAACCCGATCCCTCGGAACGCGAAGCCGCAGCCGGTCAGCCAAGCCGCGCCGCAAGGTCGGACGACCATCGAAGATCGCCTTGTGCGGATTACGGTTGGTGCTGGTGCAGACCTCGTATCCTAAGAACCGCGCCCCGTCCGTGGCTTTTCGGATTCCGCTTTTCTCGGCGGACATTTCCAGCTTCAGGGTGTCGGTCAGGAAGACCCTGACCTCATCCATCAACTGGCGTGCCTCCGCTTTGCTGCCGGTCACACCGATGAGGAAGTCATCGGCATAGCGGCAGTATCGCAGTCTCCTATAGTTGGGATCGAGGGCGTCGCTGGCCGGAACGGTTGCCCGTTCTGCCTTGAGCCGACCGATCTCCTCCAGCATGGAGGTGATCTTCGGGAAGTCCGCAAACCCTTGGGCTCGCAGCGCATCCACATTCCGACGAAGGTAAGAGATGCGGTTGCGGATACGACGATAATCATTCGTGTATCCGCGTTTGTCGCCCTTGGTGAAGCTGACTATCCGGGCCTCAATGAACATATCAAGCTCATGGAGGTAGATATTCGCCAGCATCGGCGAGACGACACCGCCCTGAGGTGTGCCGCTGTAGGTCCGATGATAGACCCAGTCCTCGATATAGCCCGCCTTGAGCAAGCCTCGGATCAGACGCATGAAGCGACGATCCGCGATCCGCTTTTCCAGCAGGCCGATCAGAACATCATGGTCGATATTGTCGAAGAATCCAACAACGTCGACGTCGATCAGCCACTTCACCCCCGTCCATTTGGCGCGGATGGATTCCAACGCCGTATGGCACGAGCGCCCTTTCCTAAACCCATGCGAGTGCTGCGAGAACAGCGGTTCATAGATTTGCTCAAGGAGCGTCCGCACCACTTCCTGGACGAGCTTGTCCTCCGTGGTCGGCACGCCAAGCGGCCGTTTCTTGCCGTTGGCTTTCGGGATATACACCCGACGTACCGGCTTGGGCCGATAGCTTCCGTCCGCCAACCGGTCGATGATCGACCTGACCATCTCGGGCGAAAAGCCGTCGAGTGTCTTGCCGTCAACGCCCGGCGTCATCGCACCCTTGTTGGGCGCGATCTGCTGATAGGCATGCTCCCAAAGGAGCGGGCTTTTCATGAGGCGGAAGAGTCCATTGACCCGCCGACCCGACCTGATGATGGTCGGGAGTGATCTGACGGCCCTCTCGATGGTATCTGGCAGCATTAGCACACCTCCTCGTGAGGTTGTCTGATCGCAGTCGCTGCCGCCCTTCCCCCGAGCGTTGAGGCTTTTCGCATGGGTTGCCCCGCACTTATGGCCGCGCTCGTTCCCCATCAGAGTGGAGACTGTCCCGGCCATTACGCCGGGCATTTGAGTACTATGGCGGCTCCGTCGCCATGCAGGTCCGGCAAGCCGTCCTGTTTAGGCGATCCCGCAATTACGGAAGTCGGAGTTCCGACGTGGTTAGGTGCCCCGTTCGTTCACTTGCCCCTCCCTACAGAGGGTGCGCCGGAGAAGCTGGCAGGCTCGCGGCATGACCGCTTGCTCGGGAGGAACTCAACGCCCTTTCCTCCATTTCTCCGATGTGCCGCGTCAACCATCCTGCGACACCGCTCACGTTGTTAGCCGCTGCAAACTGGGGTTCAGGCAGTATAGCTTTCACCATACACGTCTTGCCCTGATCCATGACGCCGCAGATGGCTTTGGCGCTTCCGGACCTTTTCTGAACATGCTACTTTTCCCCGTCCCTTTCAGGATTTCAGCTATTGCTAGCCGAGGTTAGTCCAGTGGGCATGATCTATAGCCAGCAAGATCATCTACTCATGGTAGAGCTCCTTTGTACTTCCGCCGTTACGGCGCACCATTGAACACGACATAGCGTTTCAGATAGCGGCGGGTTCGATCCTCGCCGTCATCGTCGCTCTGATGCTGCTCGGCCTCGTTATCCTTCGGGGTGAAGGTTCCGGCATGAACGACAAGACTGCCCTTCTCGCCCTTGCGGACCTGACCGCCCAACTCGCGCGCTTGCCGGTAGGTCATCCAAAAGGGATTGGCGTATCCGTGCCCCATCGCTGCGGACCAAAGCAGGAGGATATTGATTCCCCGGTAGGGAGTCCCTTCGTGCCGCATGGGAAGGGTCGCCGCCCCCGATGCCCAAGATGGCGACCAAGGGCGGGTGCCTTCCTCCAACAGAGCGATAATGCTGGCTGTGACCTCTTCGTAAACGTCGATCCGATTGGCTTGTGCGCTGCGGACTGATTTCCGTGCCATGTGCTTGTTTCCCTTCCTAAAGATGAAGCCGAAGGCGCTGGCGTCATCGGCTTCTGCCTGCTGGCGAAGCGGGTCGGGGAATGGCGCAATGAGGGCTGATTGCGGGGGAGGGGGATCACCCGCCCTGCACAAGCGCAGCGCGGAAGGGCGGGGACACCCCCGCGATCACCAAGCGAGGGAGCCTGCGACCGAGACGGCTTGGCCCTTGCGCCAGGGGGCAGGAACAGGCCCCGGAATCCCTGCAAACAGCGCGGCCGATCTATCGGCGACCATCACGATCATCGGCTGCATCGCGGGCGAATGATCGGCGCTTCGGAAAACGGCTCGGCCATGGCCCGCCGAAGTTATGCAGGAGGAGAGGGGGCAGCGAAAATCTGCCGGGGTGGTGCGGGCGCAGCGCAGCGAGCCTCGGTCCGGCTGATTATCGTTGCTGGGGAGAGGGGGCCGCGCGCCCCTTTCCCCGACAGACACAAGGATCTCGCCGCCCTGGGCGGCGTCATTGATCGGCCGCGGCGTCGACCAGGCGGCATGGGTCGTGCCGGCGAGTTGGGCGACGTGGAAGCGGGCAGGGGGGCGTTGCGGGGGGACGCGTCCCCCCGCAGAGGGGGTAGGGCGAGACGGCGAAGCGGCTCGAACTCAGGGGGAGACTTCCCCCTTCGATCGCGTAACCCGGACCTCCGAAGCCCGAAGGCTCTCTACGGCGCTATTGGGGAGCGCGTTCGCCTTCGGGCTTGTCCACATGACAGAAACACGCAAGGCAGCTTTGAGGGTGGAAACCGTGGCCGTTCGGACGTGAACGAACATGAAAGAGGGGCGGGCCTTGCGGCCCCGCCCCAGCGCTATCAGTCGGCGCGTTCGGCCGCGTGAGCGAGGATGCCGAACTGGTCGACGATGCGGTCGACGGTGTAAACCGTCTCGTCACCCTTCTCGTAGCTGCTGTCCCGCAGCCGGCCTTCGACCCGCACCAGGTCGCCGACCTTGGCCTTGTCCGCGATATAGTTGCGGGTGCCTTCGCGGAAGATCGCGACGCGGTTCCAATAGGTGTCATCGGCCCATTCGCCGGTGTTCTCATCCTTGTAGGGATAGTTGGCAGCGATCTTCAGGTGGACTACACCGTTACCGGCCTTGATCTCACCGATGCGGCCGATGATCTCGAACTTTGCAAGGTTACGCATCTTCATTTCCTTTCTTCGGGTTGATGATGGAAATGGGCGTCGCGGCAGCTTCGGCGCGTGCAAGGAAAGAAACGGAGGGTCCGTGGCACACGGAAACCGTAGCCCCGGCCTCGGCGGGGTGGTTGTTTCCTTGCACGTCTGAGCCGGGGCGGAGCGATCTTCCATCAGCAAAAAAGCCCGTTGAAAGACATGGATGCAGCTCCTTGGTCGTTCGGGATTGCCGCGTGGTGTGAGCCAGTTCGGTAGCGGCCCGCGTTTCGCCCGATCGCTGCCGACATGCTCAAGGATCAAGCACCCCGGCGACCACGAGGACAATGGAACTGTAAAACATAATGTCTATTGTTTTACAACCGCGAAGGTCTTTCGCGAAGCTACTCGCAATATGCGACAAGGCTGGCGGCATGGTGCGGGTCGCACGCTGCGGGTCGATTGCAGGAGGGCGAGAGGAGATAGGGCACACCGATCCGCTTCCTCGCCGTTCCACGTCGACGCAATGTCGCGGTGACATGCCGCTCGGCGCTGGGGCGGTCCGGAAAGGACAGCCGCTTGGTCCGCCCGCGCGCGCCGATGCGCCCCCAACTCGTCTCAACGATGTAGGAGCCGAACAGGTCGCAGGTCACGACGATTTCATAGCGGCGCCGAATATTGCGGGCAGGATCGAGCGCAATCAGCTCGATGGGAATGAACGGGTCTGGGAAGCTGCAATCCATCCCCGGATTCTATCGGCCCCGGTGAGGCAAGTCTGGCGACTTTTTCGAATCAAACCGGGCCAACTGATTCATCGCATGAATCAGTTTCACGTCGCGATTAGGGTTGCTTCGAGCCACCACAAACCGAACCGTTCGGTTGACTCGTTTCCCAACGATATGCGAACTGGAGGCTCTGTTACCTTATCTGAGATGGAAAGCGTGATGTGCGTAAGTTGAAAGTCCGTTACCTGCTTGCCTTAGCCGGAGTGGCTGCTTTCCCTTCCGCTTCCCACGCACAGCCCGGCATCGAAATCCTGGTAAGTCATATCGGAGATCGAGGCAGCGACGGAACGGTGCCCGTCGAGGTCCGGCTGCTCAACACCAGCGATCAGCCCCAGACGGTGGTTTTACCCAATCGCGTCGAGGCGCGCCTTACCCAAGGCGAAGATGCGCGCGCCATCTGGCTTGAGCGCGCCGCAGCGATGCCGGCGTCGGTGGTCGTCGCATCGGCCGGGTTTGCTTCGGGGCGCTACAGTTTTTCCGCATCGTTCCTTGCCGACGGCGCGCTGCTGTCAGTCCCCGCGTGGAACGACCAAAAGGTTGCGATAACGGTGAACGCCGGAGGGGCTGCTGGCGGCCGCTCGGTCACGACGGCGGAGGCGGCTAAGCCAACTCCGGCGACCGCCGACGCTCCCACACTTTCCACCGCCGCGCCAGCGGATCGGTCCACGGGAAATGCATTCCTCGCAAATTTGTCCGCCTATGAACCGATCTACGCTGTCTATGGTCCGGGCACCAACACGGACGCGCGGCTCCAACTGAGCTTCAAATATCAGCTTTTCGGCAGTCATGCGCGGCAGGACGGGGGTCGTTCCGTGCCTATCCGCTTGACGCATACACCCACTACATCTAGTGGCTGCCTTGTGGCGCGCGCCTGACTTTTCCTGCGGCTTGGTGCCACCCAAAGCGGTTGTAAAGGGTGGGGATTGTGGACGTTCTTGACCGCGACAAGCTGCCGTTCCCGAAATCCCTCCCCGAGTTCCAGCGGCTTTTCCCGGATGATGGCGCTTGCGCGTCCTGGCTTGAAAAAGCTCGCTGGCCTGATGGATTTGCGTGCCCACGCTGTGGCGTCGTCGGCGATCCGTTTCGTTTCACCACTCGGCCTGTCATCCTGATGTGCCGCTCGTGTCGCCGTCAGACCGGCCTGATGGTCGGCACGGCCATGGAACGAAGCCACATCCCGCTCAGCGTGTGGTTCTGGGCCGCTTACCTGGTTGCGAGTCAGACGACCGGCATATCTGCCGTCCAGTTGCAGCGCCAGCTTGGCCTGACCCGGTACGAGACGGCCTTTGGCCTGCTCCATAAACTGCGCGCCGCGATGGTGCGCCCCGATCAGGATCGGATCGGCGGGCAGAGCGGTCAGCATGTCGAGGTCGATGAGACCTGGATCGGCGGGCGAACGCGCGGCGAAGGCCGGGGAACCCACCACAAAACGCTGGTGGTCGCCGCCGTCGAAGTTCGTCACCGGGAGCCTGGCACTGGCCAGGACCGCCGCCGGAACGGACGCTATGCCGGAAGGGTTCGATTGGCCATCGGTGCAGACCGCAGTGCCGGTGCCCTTGGTGGCTTTGTACAGAGCGCGGTCGAGCCGGGAACGCTGGTCATCACCGATGATTGGAGCGGCTATAGCGGGTTGCAGGGCGGCGGTTACGACCATCACGCCATCGCCCAGTGTGGCGACCCGGAGGTGTCCGAAGAGTTCCTGCCCATCGTCCATCTGGTGTTCTCAAACCTCAAAGCGTGGCTCAACGGCATCCACCACGGCGTCAGCACCAAGCATCTGCAAGCCTACCTCAACGAGTTCACTTTCCGCTTCAATCGCCGCTTCTACCCGTTCAACGCCTTCCGATCCCTCCTCGGGATCGCCAGTGATATCGAGGCGCCGACCTTTGCCGAACTCTACTCAGGCCAATGGACCCACCATACCATATCTAGTGGGTGTATGCCTTAAGCGGATAGGCACGGGTCGTTCGATGCTGGACGGCCTCTATTTTGCTTATACACAGCGCATGTTCTGGGATCTTGGTGCCGAGTCCTCACCATTCCGTAACATCGACTATCAGCCAGAGCTGTTCTATCTGTCGCCGGGTGTCGCGGTTTCGGACAAGGCAACGCTAAGCGGCCAAATCGGTGTCCGCCACGAATCCAATGGGCGTTCAGGCGATGCATCGCGCAGCGTCAACGGCTTCTATCTCGCTCCCATGGCCGCTTTTTCGCTGAGCGGCGACACCAGGTTGGTCGTTGCTCCACGGCTTTGGCTCTATGCCGGCGACCTTTCGGACAATCCCGATATCCGTAGATATCGAGGAAACACCGGCCTCGTTGTGGAGATTGGGGAAGAGGATGGACTTCGCCTCTCTACGTCCAGTCGATTCAACTTTTCGAGCGGCAAGGGATCGGTTTCCGCCGATCTCTCCTATCCGATGCGCCGCATTCTTGGCGGCGGCCCCGACTTCTACCTCTTCGGCCAGAGCTTCGTGGGTTATGGAGAAAACCTGCTGGACTACAACAAACACACGACGCGGTTTCGCATTGGCGTGGCGCTCGTGCGATAAGCTCGCGGGGTCTAGCGGCCGCGATCATCCTTGTCGCGCCTTTGATCGGTGCGCCCGCGATCCGGCTCCGCCTTCGCCTGTGGGACGATCCCATAGCGTTGCAGCGCGGGCGCCAGGCGGTCGATCTCCGCGCGCTTATAAGCGGCTTCCTCGGCCGTGAGAGGACGCCCGCGCTCGCGCTCGACAATCTCACGGGCACGCGGCTCATCAGGGGAGAGGGGATGGGAAAAATCGAAGCGATGCAGGATCTCGCCGCCGCGCCGATAGATGGTGAGGCGGTCGGCAAGGCGCTCATCCTGCATCCGATCCAGCGTATCGAGCATCCCGCCCAGCGCGGCCCCATGCGCCTCCATGCTCGTCATTCGCCCGTAGCCGCGGCTGTCCTTCTGCGCCACGAAGCGCTGGAGGATGCCAAGCGCGCTCAACTCCGGATTGACCGCCAGTGCCCGCGCATCGGTCACAAAATCGTTATCGCGAAAGCGGGTGAGGGTTTCCGCCACCTTGTCGGGCAGGCGCATAGTGCCTTCGACAGCGACATTGCAGCGCCGTGCAGCGGCGTCAGCAATCGCCATTTCGATCCACCGGCCCGAATCGCGATCGGTGAAGAAAGCTGCGGTGCGGTCGTCATGGCGCTGCAATTCGCTATAGCGCGGATGGAAGGCGCGCAAATCATCGCCGATGATTTCGATCAGGCCCCCGCGCCGATCGAACTCGGCGTGGGCGGCCGCCAGCAAGGCGCTCTTGCCAGCGCCGGGCTGACCACCAAGCACCAAGGCGGTAGGGCGCTCGACCGGCGCGGCCTGCGCAAATAGCAGCGGCGCGATGCGGCTTTCGTAGATCGCGCGATGCTTGTCCGGGGAAAGCCGATAACGGTCCGGGTCACGATCCATGCAGATCAGGCGGCAGCGGCCAACTCGCTCTTGCTGTCGCGGGCGCGGACGATCGCGCTATATTCGCGGAGCACTTGCGCAACGGTCGCGTCATCAGTGACGCGCAACGACTTCATGACATCGAAACAATGGCGCGTCTGCATTTCGAGAAAGGCCAATCGCTCGCCATCGGGCTTCGGCTTGGCCTGCTCGGCATCGATCTCCGCGCTATAGCCCGCGATCACGTCCACCACCGCCTCGCGCGCCGCCTCGAAGGCGACGGCCTGGTCCTGAGTCCAGAGTGGAGCGGCAATCTCGGTCATGGCGATAATCCTATCAGAAAAGGCGGGGCGGAACAATTGAGGACCGCGAGCTGGTTCAGCGCCCGCGCGGCCCTTGGGCCGCGCCCGCCGCGTCGCCTTGGCGGTGGGGCGCGCCGCCGCCAAGGCGGCGGCGCTGGCGCGGCCTAGAGTCAACCACTGGCCTCTCCGTCTGGAAGAACGGGTTCGACGGACAAGCCGGGAAAGACGCTTGGGAAAAACTCCCGCTGCCGGCCCCTCGCGTCGGTGGCGATGATTTTCCTAGTGCTGACGGGACCGCGCGTCACATAGTCGAACACCCAGCTTTCACCGCGAAAATCCGCAATGGCCTGCCCCGGCTTAACGGGCTGGCCCGCCAGCATGGCGCGATAGTGAGGCCCGCTCACGCGACCGACTCCCGCGCGGCGACATGAGCGGCAACCGCCGCATATTCGCCGGGGGAATGATCGCGCAGGAAATCCAGCGCCGCGCCATGATAGGCACTGCCTTCGGCAGCGCGGGCGGCGACGTGCCGCCACGCCTCGTCGTCGCTGGTGAAACACTCATCGGCATCCACGCGCTGTAGCTGGTAGGGATCGGGGCGGCCGATCTCGCAAAGATCGAATATGCCCCAGCCCTCGGCATGGGCCTGCTGGTTATCGAAGGCGGGTTCATCATAATGCTGCATGGCTATCGTCCTTGAATTTGTGGCGTTGGGGAGGGGCCGCCCCGAAAGAGACGGCCCGCTTCCGTTTCACTCGGCAGCGACCGCAAAGTGCTCGTCATGGTCGTTGTCGGCCTCGGCAAAGGGGCACTCGTCCGCCGCCTCGGCCTCATCGGCGTCGATATCCTCGCCATCGCCGTCCTGCCGCTCGGCCTCGTCCTCCGGCTCGACTTCGGGTTCCTCCGGGGTGACGAGAGCCGGGGGGAGCCAACCGTGACCGGGGACGCGCTCGGCGCAGGCTTCGGCCAACATATCCTTTTTCATCTTCGCGCAATTCTCGGCGGCAGCGGGGCCGCAAGCCTCGGTCAACGCCGCAAGCATCGCCTTCTTGGTGATCGCCCCGAAAAACTCGACGCCACCCTCCCAATGCTCGCGCATATCGAGATTGGCGGCGCGGGCGATCCGGTCCACCGAACGCAACCGTTCCGGGTCGGCATATTTGCCATGGCGACCATCGATCAACGCGGCGGTGCAGGCCGCGAGCAGGCGGGCAATATCGGCATCATCCAAGGCCAGAACCCATGCGAAGCGATTGGCCGCTTTCTTCGGCGCGCCCGCGATCAGGTCGGCCACCCCGGCATAGGGCGACGCCATTTCGCGCGTGTTATAGTCGAAATGCTGGGCCGGTTCCTGAATGTCCGTGCTGGCGCGAAGCTGGACCGCATGGGCGTCGGGATAGCTCTCCGCGAGGATCGGCAACAGCGCATCGAGCAGCACCGCATTGGCAAGGTGCTGGTTCTTCGCAACCTCGGCCTGCAAGGCAAGGGGTTTGAGTATCAACGGAACAGAAAACCTACATAAGGGATCAGCCGACTTTTCCCGCATAGCTCGGTTAGTTAGCGCCAGCTATCCAGGTCCTTGATCATTTTCCTGTGACATTTGAGGTGATGCTTCATCAGCCTGATGTCGTGGAGGTAATCCTGCTCCGGCCGAAACTCGTAATCCGGATCGATGTAGAATCGGTTTCGGGTAAAGCACTCGAACAGGTTGATGCCGTCCCAGGTGTCGATAACCTGTTCGAGGCTTTTCGCCATATGATGCAACGGCGAACCAGGTCCATTCTCATCCCTCATCTTATGAAGGCGCAAATGGATGTGTTGCAGCATGTCGGTCCGCATGTAGCTGTTCAAAAGCATGAGCGAGTGGGTCGGTGTCTTCGGAACAGCAAAGCCCATTTTATCTTCTGGCGGCAGGTCCGCGACATCCTGGTGGTCGTCGTTGTCAGTCATCACGTTTCGCTCGCAAGAGATTTTCCCCCATGCTCCACCGGTGGCATCCACAAAAGCCTTGCCTGAACGTCACAACAAACCCCGGTTTGATATGAACCGCCCCGACAATCGTGAGCGAGCCGCTTAAGAGCACATAATCTCACATCTACCCGTCCAAAAACCTGTGGCCGATAAACCTCTCTGTCGATAGATTGATTTAGAAGGGAGACAGACGTCGATGCTGATCGGGTACATGCGGGTGTCAACGGGCGAGCAGAACCTCGACCTGCAGCGTGATGCGCTGGATCGTGCCGGATGCGACCGCGTCTTCGATGACGTGTGTTCGGGCCGCGCGACCGAACGGGCCGGTCTCGACAAGGCCATCGATATCATGCGTGACGGCGACACCCTCGTCGTCTGGAAGCTTGATCGGATCGGTCGGTCACTGCCCCACGTCGTCGGGCTGGTCGGCGATTTGCAGAAGCGCGGCGTCGGCCTGAAGGTGCTGACTGGCGATATCGATACGACGACCGTTACGGGAAGGTTGGTGTTCGGCATCTTCGCGACCCTTGCCGAGTTCGAGCGCGACCTGATCCATGAGCGCACGATGGCCGGGCTCGCCGCGGCTAGGGCGCGTGGGCGGTCGGGCGGACGGCCACGGATCATGACGAAGCAGAAGCTGAAGGCGGCAATGGCGATGATGGCAGACCGCGACAACGCCGCGCGCGATGTCGCGGTCCAGCTCGGCATGTCGGTATCGACGCTCTACGCCTATGTCGATGCAGAGGGTCGACCGCGGGAGCGCGCCGGCGAACTGCTGGGCAAGCGTGGGGCACGGTCCAAGGTAGCGGCATAGCCTGAGCAATGCCGGTCGGCTTTCTCTCGGACGACCAGGCACTGCGCTATGGTCGCTTCGTCGGTGAGCCGACATCGGAACAGCTCGCGCGTCATTTCCATCTCGACGACGCGGACCAGGCATTCATCGGCGCGCATCGCGGCGATCACAACCGGCTCGGCGTGGCGGTACAGCTTGGCTCTTTGCGTTTGCTCGGCACCTTTCTCGAAGATCCGGCACTGACACCGGCATCGGTCACACGATTTGTCGGCAACCAGTTGGGGATCGACGGAACGGACGAACTAATGGCGCGATATTGCGCAACCAAGGGGCGATGGCGGCATGGTCCGCGCATCCGCGACCATTATGGCTACCGGGTCCTGTCCGATCCCGGCATCGCGTTTCGACTGCACCGTTTCATATATGCCCTGTGCTGGACGGGCACCGATCGCCCTTCGATGCTGTTTGACGCAGGTGTGATATGGCTGCTTGAGTCCAAAGTGCTGCTGCCGGGCCTTTCCGTCCTCGAGCGCGATATCGCACGGATCCGCACGCGGGTCGCCGCGCACGTCCATCGCCGTCTGGTCGCCAGGCTGACGCCAGAGCAACGCACCCGGCTCGATACGCTCGTCGCGGTTACCGGCGACGGACGGCAAAGTCCGTTGGATCGCTTACGTGATGGGCCATATCTGCAAAGCGGCCCCGAGATCAGCCGGGCCGTCGACCGACTAACCGAGATCCGCGCGTTCACCACAGGCCTGCCCGAACTTGACCGCGTGCCGCCCAGCAAGGCGGCTGCCCTCGCACGATTTGCCAGCGCTGCGAGAGCGCAGGCTGTGGCTCGGCTTCCCGACGATCGACGAGCGGCCACGTTGGTCGCCTTCATCCGCACCCTCGAAGCCTCGGCCAGCGACGACGTCATCGACCTTTTCGATGCCGTGTCGACCAAGATGTTTTCCAACGCACGCATCAACGCCAAAGAGGCGCGGATCCGATCACTGCGCGATCTTGACGCCGCATCACTCCGGCTTCGTGATGTCGGTGCCGTGCTACTCGATGATAGTATCAGCGACACGGAGGTGCGGGCGGCCGTGTTCGCGCTGGTTGACCGGTCAGCACTGACCGACGCGGTCGCCCAAGTAAGCCTTCTCGCCCGACCGACAGACGAGATCTACTTCGTCGAGCTGCGTCAGCAGACGGGCACAATACGCTATCTGCCGAAAATGCTTGCTGGGCTGGATCTCGCAGCAGCGCCCGCGGGGCAGTCGTTGCTGGACGCGGTCGATCACCTGCGAAGAGTACACCGTGGCGAAAAGCGCCGGGGACCAGTGCCAACCGCGTTTGTCCCCAAAGCCTGGGGCCGTCAGTTGAAAACCGAGGACGGCACGTTTGATTTGACCGGATACCGGCTTTGCACGCTCGACCGGCTACGCCGCGCCATCCGTCGCCGCGATGTCTTTCCCGTCCGCTCGCTTCGCTATGGCGATCCCCGCAAGGGCCTGCTGGCCGGCGCCGCGTGGGAGGCGGCGCGACCGACCGTGTGCCGCACGGTCGGCGTGGCGGTAGCTGGCGACGAGGAAATCGCCAAACTGTCCGCGCGCCTGGATCTCGCCTACCGCCAGACAGCCGCACGTGTGCCGGGTAACGATGCCGTGACCATCACCAGTACCGCGAGCGGGGCAGACCTGTCGATCGAGCCGCTCGACAGGATCGAAGAGCCTCTGAGCCTCACCGATCTTCACACGGCGATTGATGCACGGCTGCCGCAACTGGACCTCCCCGAACTGATCTTGGAAATGCACGCGCGAACCGGGTTCGGGGCAGCGTTTACCCATGCCAGCGAAGGCAACGCCCGCGCCGGTGACATCGCGACGACGATTTGCGCTGTGCTCGTCGCAGAGGCGACCAACACTGGATTCGAGCCACTTTTACGCCCCGAGGTGCCCGCGCTGCGCCGGTCCCGGTTGAGCTGGGTGAAGCAGAACTTCATGCGTGCGGAGACGCTGAGCACTGCCAATGCGCTGTTGGTCGCCGCGCATAACAGAATATCCCTGACCCGCGCCTGGGGTGGTGGTGAGGTAGCGTCAGCCGATGGACTGCGGTTTACCGTGCCGGTTCGCACGATCCACGCCGGTCCGAACCCACGGTATTTCGGGCGCGAACGCGGCGTCACTTGGTATAATCTGGTTTCCGACCGCTTTTCCGGGCTAAATGCCGTGACGGTCCCCGGCACACTGCGCGACAGTCTTCATCTGTTGGCCGTTGTGCTCGATCAGGAAACCGAATTGCGGCCGACCGAGATCATGACCGACACGGCCGGCTATACCGATACAATATTCGGGATATTCCATCTGCTCGGACTCCAGTTCTCGCCCCGTATCGCTGATATCGCCGGGGCAAGATTCTGGCGTGTCGATGGCACTGCGCATTACGGCGTGCTGGACGATCTTGCGGCGAACAGGATCAACATCAAGCTGATCGTCGAGCACTGGGACGACCTCCTTCGCCTCGCCGGATCATTGAAGCTCGGCGTCGTGAGGGCAGCCGGACTCACCCGTGTTCTTCAGACCAACGATCGTCCGACCAGGCTGGCACGTGCGCTTCAGGAACTCGGCCGTCTCATTAAGTCGCTCTATATGCTGCGGTTCATTGACGACGAAACCTACCGGCGTCGCATTCTCGTCCAGCTCAATCGCGGCGAGAGCCGCCATCAGCTTGCCCGCACGATATTCCACGGCAAGCGGGGCGAATTGCGCCAGCGTTATCGCGTTGGCCAGGAGGACCAGCTTGGCGCGCTCGGGCTAGTCGTCAATCTGATCGTGCTCTGGAATACGATCTACATCGACGCCGCCCTCAACCAGCTTCGCGCTGAAGGCCATGTGATACTAGACGAAGACGTAGCCCGCCTTTCGCCGCTCGGCTTCCGGCACATCAACATGCTTGGGCGCTATGCCTTCACCATTCCCGAAATGGTCGCGCGCGGCGAGCTTCGACCGCTCCGCGATCCCGGCGCCACGGGCATTGATGACGCGTGAGGTCGCGCCTTATGTAGGTTTTCTGTTCCGTTGCTACTCAACCCCCGGCAACAGTCCGCATCCGCGACAGTTCCTCGGTCATGCGGGCGTCATAAAGGGGTCGGGGCGCGCCGGTCCCGTTGCTGCTGCCGCTGGCGCTGCGGGTGCTGCGTGGGGCCTTGCGGGTATAGGCCGTCACTTCGGCCTTCCCCTGATGGCCGACCACGATCAACAGGACCGCGCCTCGCTTGGCCTCTTCGGAATAGTCACGCTCGACAGTGCCGATCCGGTCGATCTGGGCTTCGATCTCGCGCAATTCCTCATCAAACTCCAGATCGAAATCTTCGCCAAGGCCCGCGAACAACTCCGCGATCCGTGCCTCCCGCTTCTCCTGTAGCTCATCCATGAACGCCTCTTCGGCATCGGACAGGGTGCGCGTTTCCTGATCGGGATAGAGCCGGTGCCACCGATAGCTGTCATAGGGCGTATTTTCGGCGGCAATGACCTCGCCCCAGCCTTGCGCCTCGGCTTCGGCGGCAAGCGTATCCAGCTTCTCATCGACAAGCCGCTGCACAAGATCGGGATCGTCGGCATAGCCTTCCCCCTTGGGGGAGAACAGGTCGCCCGTGATGGTGCCGCCCGCTGCCTGATAGGCATCCATACCGACAAAGCTGAACAGCCGGTGCCCGGTCGTCACCTTGGTTTCGGTAAGGGCACGGCGGACCTCATGGGCGGTGCGATAGCGTTTCAGGATTCGCTCCTGCCGCTTGTGATCGTCGGTCAGGGTGAACGCCTGCGCGCAAGCGACGTCGATCCTATTGGCCGCAAGCGCGTTGATGACCTTCGGGGAAAGAGCGGCGAGCGCCAGCGTCTTGCGGACCTCGGCCAGATCATAGAGGTAGCGATTGGCGATAGCTTCCTCGGTGAACCCCTCATCTCGCAAGGTCGCAAAAGCCCGGATCGCGTCGGCGGGATGCATGTCCTCACGCTCTGCATTCTCCGCATAGCTAATCGATGTGGCATTCTTGCCGTCGCGCAATTCGCAGCGCAACGTCGCATCGCGGCCCCATACCTTCGTCTTGACGTTATGGACGGCGGCCCGCCTGCGGCGTTCGCCAACGATAACCTCATATTTGCCGTCCTCGCGGGCGATCACGACAAGGTTCTGAATCTGTCCATCCTCGGATGCCATGCTGGCAGCTAGGGACTCGATCCCGGTCTTGACCTTCCGAACATTGCGCGGGGTCGCAACAAGATCATTCCAAAGAATATTGAGCGTCGTCATTTCATTTTCTCCTTGCTTTTCAATTGGCCGTCAGGCCGATGGCTCCTTTCGCCATCGGCCTTGGCGGACACGGACGCCCAAGAAGGCCCAGTCGGCCCGAAGCTGCGATTTTGGCCATGTTGAAGAACAAAGATTGAACATGGCGATCTACCAGGCTCGCTCTTGTCCTCCAATCTCGTAAACATCGGTCTCGATCGAGCACCTGTAGCTCTCTGCGATGTTGAACATCTCTGTCTGGAGAGATGCGATCTCATCATCGAGGCTGACGCCATCGGCACCCTGATCATAGGCGACGGTCAGCGTGTAATCGCAGTTCCCGGTCTTTTGCATCTGGTAATCCCGCTCCAGCATCGCCTCAATGCGCTCGCGAGCGGGCTTTCTGCCACGACCATGCTTGTTGAAGTTCTCGATGGTCAGATGCAGGGCGATGGTGACAGAAGGCGGCTTTTCCGGCAGCCCGATCCTTGAAGGAATGACGTCAAGCGCCCGATAGACGGTCATTCTTGAGATCTTGAGGTCGCGCGCGACGCTGGCCTTGCTCGCGCCGGCGGTGATCCGGCGTCGGATTTCATCGTCATCGATGTTTTTCTTCCGGCCTTTGTAGACGCCTTCGGCGCGCGCCGCCTCGATCCCGGCGCGCTGCCGGTCCTTGATGAACGTCAGTTCCATGTCCGCGACCATGCCCAGAATGGTGATCACCATCCGCCCCATGCTTCCGGCCGTCGTCACCTCCGGCTCAAGCACCCGCAATGAGGCTCCCTTCTGGTCGAGTTCATGAACCAGATTGAGAACATCGCGTGTGGAGCGACCGAGCCGATCGAGACGCAGGACGACGAGTTCGTCATCGGCGCGCAGGAACTGCATGATCGTCTCAAGCTCCGTGCGTCCAGTGCGCGATGCGCCCGAGCCTGTTTCGGAGCGGAGGATTTCACAGCCCGCTGCCTTCAACCGGGCAACCTGGATGTCGAGATCCTGGTCGATGGTGCTGACGCGGGCGTAGCCGACGCGGGTCATGGGCAAATCCGTCACATTAGGGTGGCTTTGCCCTCGTACAGTAACATTGGTGACGGAACCACCCTTTTGTGACATGTCGTATATGTCACTTCCGATCGTCACGTTCGGGTGCACCCAAATGGTGCGAGCGGAAAGGCCCCGGTCAGGCAGCAAGCCGCCCAAAATCGATCCGGCTATTCAGATCGAGGTCGAAGCGGCCATAAGGATTGACGTGGCTGTAAATCAGCGGTGTGAGGCCGCGATAATCATCCGGCGTCATCCGGCCCGTCCATTTCGGTTCCACCAGCACGCTCTGAAGCATTCGGGTGTTCACATAGACAAGCGACGCTTGCAGCAAATGTAGCGCCAGGACCGAGAGCTGCTGCTCATCGATGCGGTTAGTGGCGATCTCGCCGCCCTTGCCGAAGAAAACGAACCCATTGGCACTGTTCCAGTTTTCAACGACATTCAGGCCTTCATGAATTTCGCGGCGGAAGGACTCCTCGCGCAGATACCGGCACAGGAAGATCGTCTTGACCGCGCGGCCCAGCTCACTCAACGCCTTGTAGGTCGGGTGCATCACCTCGGAGCGGCTAAACCGGCGCAGGATCGCCTCCGGGTCGGCGGTTTTTGTCTGCATCGCGGCTGCATATTTGACCATCTCGTCATATTGCTGCTCGATCTCATCCCAGTTGATCGGACTGGAGAGGATCGGCTGCAAGTGGGGAAGCCGCGTTCGCATGCCGACATCGGGAAGAGCCAGCTTCTGGCGAGCGATCGCTTTCAGGCGGGGTGCAAGCTCAAATCCGAGAAGCCGGCAAAATGCAAAGCCAACCGCGCTTTGGCCATGACTATCAACATATTGTCGCTGGATTTCCATGTCGGTGCAATGGCGCAGCACGCCCTCGATCATGGAGGCGACCTCGGAGGAAGAGCAGCGCTTGAGCTGGGAATAGACGCATGTCGCGCGTCGTTCGACATGCCAGTAGATCATGACGCCCCGTCCACCATAACGCGCATGCCATTCCGTCATCAGGTTGCGATCCCAGGCTCCGAACTTTGTGGAATCTGACGCACAGGCCGTGCCGGCGTCCCCCCAGACTGCAGCATTGCGGATTGCCAGGGTCGCATTCGCAACCCTGGCACACGCCTCCTTGAGCGCCGCGGCATGAACGAAGCGGCGATGGACATGCAGCAGCTCTTCATAGCTGACATCGGGGGTGGCGCCGGCGATCCGCTTGAGCCCGGCATTCGTTCCCAGGCCGTAGAGGCATAGCAGGAGACGTTGATCCAGCGCGGTTTTCGGCAGTGCAACACGCGAGGCCGATGTTTCGAACGCTTCGAGAAGTCCCGTATCAAGGGCAGCCTCCTTCAGTACGTCGAGCAGCCCGGTCATCGGCCAGCGTTGGCCGATCTCGGTCTTGATCGAGGCGAGACCCCTGGGTTCGGGCAAGGGTTTGAACGGGGTGAGAGATATACGGTTCTCGCCGCGCCACAGCAGCCGAACCTTGTCGTTCCGGGGAATATTGGCATTGAGGAGCAACAGTTCCTGAGCAAGCTCTTCCCGGATGGCGCTTGAAAATGCACGCGCATCCGCCGTCAGGTTCAATCCTGTGTAATATGCTTCTCGCCGCGCATCGAAGTCCTTGGGAAGATCGTCATCGGGATTGCGGTATCGGTCCGCCCCGACAACCCAGATTTCCTTAGAACGGATGCGATCGCGCAGTTGCGCGAGGACACAAAGCTCATAACTGATCCGGTTTACGCGCCCCTCTTCATCAATGACGGAACTGCGCCATCTCGCCGGAATGACCTCGTCGACCGGCACTGCGTGCGGCGGCACGTAGCGGCATCCATCATCCACTTTGCTTCTGATCCAGTCCAGGGCCGCCAGCACCGGACGCCACACGGCGTTGTTCGACCGGAACTCCAGTGCCGAAAGCAGGCTTGGCAGCATACGGCGATAATGATTGGCCCATGACCTCCGCATCACCTTGTAGATCCGCCGATCCAAGGCGCCCTTTGCCTGGCTTTCCTTGATGATCGCCGCCAGTTTGTCCTTGCCGGCGATTGGGAAAATGACATCGCAGATGCGCCCGGATGGATCGTCGATCGAAGCGCTGGCAATCTCGACCAGGAGTCGCTCCTTGCCATAGACCCGCTCGATGTCTTTCGCGATATCGCCCACCACCTTGCGTTTCGAGCGCGATCCGATCTTATGGACCGTCTCGATCAGCAGGTCGACCATCGCATCCGTAAGCTGAGCTTCCCGCGCCATCAGATAAACGGCATAGAGCCCGAGCTGGCGCGCCGGTACATGCCGGCGCATCTCCGAGGCTTTCTCGCCGGCAACCCGGCGAACGATCTGATCGACCCATGCCTTGCCCGTGACCGATAGGAAATCTCGGGGAAGAGCAAGCCGTTGGATAAAGGCGAGTTTGGCGGTCACGCCAAGAATGTTTTCGAGCGTCGCCTGACCTGCATCCCCCTTCATCGTGTTGAAGCCGGTCGGGCCATCGGGATCGGCGAGCGAGGCTTCCAGCAAGGCGACCGCATCCGGCGCAAGCCGATCGCGGACTCGGGCCAACAGGGCCTCCAGATAGAGGTGTCGTTGCGAACGGACGAGGCGTTCCAGCTCCTTGCGCGACGGCCCATAGATACGGCGGTCGCGGCACCACAGGAAAACATGCTCGAGCATGGCATTGATCGGCTGCCCGCCCGCACAAAGATCGTCGGAAATCCACCTCGACAACGCCCTGCGATCCGTCTGCGTCATACGGCGGAACCCGAGATGCCGCAAAATCTCCGCGCAATGCCGGCGGGCGGTGCGCCCGGAAAAATCATAGTGGTTCACGGATTTGGCATCGAGACCAAGTTGCTCCGCCAGATACAAGACACCGTCGGAGGGTATCGACGCATGATCCGGCACAAAGAAGCCATGCCCGGCGAAAAATCTAAGCTGAACCGCCAATCCCAGTCGTGCCGTCTCCGCTTTGCCGGTCACGAACGCGATGTCCGAAAAACTCAGGCTCCAGGAGCCGATCAGATCCCCACTCGAAACGCCAAGGCTCATAACGCCGCTCCCTTATCGGAGCGGAACGTCGTTCCTCGCATGGGCGATCGTCAACAACAACCAGCCCGTTCCCGACGTGTTCTCCAAGATGACCAAAATCGCAGCTTCGGGCCGACTGGGCCAAGAACGCGGAGGGAGAGGGGGGCAGCGAAAATCTGCCGGGGTGGTGCGGGCGCAGCGCAGCGAGCCTCGGTCCGGCTGATTATCGTTGCTGGGGAGAGGGGGCCGCGCGCCCCTTTCCCCGACAGACACAAGGATCTCGCCGCCCTGGGCGGCGTCATTGATCGGCCGCGGCGTCGACCAGGCGGCATGGGTCGTGCCGGCGAGCTGGGCGACGTGGAAGCGGGCAGGGGGCGTTGCGGGGGGACGCGTCCCCCCGCAGAGGGGGTAGGGCGAGACGGCGAAGCGGCTCGAACTCAGGGGGAGACTTCCCCCCTCGATCGCGTAACCCGGACCTCCGAAGCCCGAAGGCTCTCTACGGCGCTATTGGGGAGCGCGTTCGCCTTCGGGCCTGACATCAAGCGGCAGCGCGAGTTGATTGGCGTCGGGGCTAGACGTGCCGATCAATTCTTCGATGATCGCGGCCGCCAGTGCATTTGCGGCCCGCTCGCGTAACTCTTCGTCCGGCATCGTCAAACCAACGCGCGCCCATCCCGGCGCCGCCAGAATGATGGCGGATAGCGCATCCTGTTCGATTCGTTCCATAGAACGATGAGAACAAAAAAAGAACGAAAAGGCAAGATGCGCCGGCGGTGCCGGGCTATTCCATGCGCTTGCGGAGTCGATAGATCGTCGGCCGACTAACGCCGAGCTGACGTGCCACGTCTGACACGCTCTGCTTTTCCAGCATTTCCGCTACCTTAGGCCAATCCTCGTCCGCGAGGGCGTCCTTTCGGCCGCGGCGGACGCGGCGCTTGCTCTCGGATTCGGCATAAACTTCCGCGTTCTGGACTTTGGCGGCGGCCGCGAGCGCTCCGACAACAGCGCGGCCTCCATCGACACCATCGGGGTCGAGCTTCAGCGGTTCGGCCAGCGTGCGCACACCGCATCCGAGGCAAATAATCGACCAAATCGTTGCAACCAGGTCAGGAAGCGAAGATGCCACTCGATCGAGGCTGCCAGTGACGAAGATATCACCCTTCTCAAGATCCTCGATAGCAGCGGCACGCTGCGCAAAGCGACGGGTAGGGCGCTGGGGAAGATCATCGCGGAAAATGATCTTACAGCCTGCCTTGCGCAATGCTTTTTCCTGATCGTCCAGCGACGGGCCGGTAAGCGTTGCGCGCGCATAACCAATCAAACGCGCTGCCATCGGAGCCTCCCCTGCGTTGTGGGAAGGTAGCCTTGCAATGCTGGCGAAATTGGCATGATCGATGGCCGCGGTCCGGGCAGGCGCTGCACAACCGAAAAAATCGCGCCCTGCCGGCGACGCGTCTCCGGGGCGAGAGGCGTGCCGGCCCAAAGCCGGGTGTTGGAAACACTGGCACAGCGCAGCGCGCATGCGCCTTTACCGTTGCCGGTTGGACATGCGCGCATGCCACCCGGCCGAAATGCCGACCGAGAAGCTGCGCTTGAAAGGTTTCCATGCCTCAGCTCACGTCTCCGTGAGTTGCCTTGATCTCTAATCGGCCAAAGCACGAAGGCCAAGAGACTTTGCTGAGGCTGAGGAACGCGCACACCCCGAACGAGGTCAAACAGCGGGCACAAGCTGAGTGGTCAGGGGAATAGGATGCGAGCGGGTTCGATTCGCGCGAGGCGTGATAACAACCGTTGTAAGCACCTCGCGTCGGCGCGGCTTGGGCGCACCGGGTTTTGGCGGCACCACGACATCATAAAGCGCCATCTGATATTCCGGAAGCTCATCAGCCTCGGCGATGCCTTTCAGGGTATGTTTGAAGCGCGGCGCCGTATCGTTGCTGCCGACATGGCGACGAAGCACCTCGATCTCGATCTCCCATGGTTCGTCGCCGTCGCAATGGGAGCGCGCCAGCTCGTATAGGCGCCGTTCGATCGGCCCCAGCGAGAAGTAATCATGATGATAGGCGAGGATGCGCTGATCCAGCTTGATCGCGCGATATAGCCAGTCGCAAAGCCGGACGCGAACCGCCTTCAGCCTCTTATCGCCCCCGCGCCCGCGCGTCGAATAAGCCAGCTTGGCCTCAGCGAGCCAAGAGAAGTAACCTTCTTCGCCCTCGCCGCCGGTCTCGATGTTGGTCCGGATCTGCGTGCCCTGAAGTCGTGACAAGGCTTCAGAAAGGCGAGTGTAGGAGCGAGCCGAAAGACTGGTTCCTGTCACCCGGAAAAAGTCATGCGCGGTGAACGTAAAATCCTGCCCGACCGGCTCGCCTTCGCGGAGCTTCGCGGCCATGAGGCTGGCGATGTAGAGCACGATTTCTTTATCATAGATGGTGGCGACCCCATTTTGGCTTGGGCGCACCTCGATCGACACATTCTCCGAATGATATTCGATCGGTTTCATCTGGGCGGTTTTGGTGAGGGCGAAGAAGGGGAAGGCCATAATGGACCGCTCACCCCGAACATCACCATGCAGGGGGCTGTCGAATACAAAAAGGTCGCCTTGGCTGGAGGCCACCCCGGTCCTTCCTCTTTCTGATCGCCGAAAGCACGAATCCGCCGCGCTTTTTCCGATTCTCAGATTGTCCCCGCTCCGATGCGAAGTAAACCGGGACACCCCCTTCCATCGCTGAAAGCACGAATCTTTGACGCATTTCCGGCGGTTTGGAGAACGGTTTTGCACGATACGTTGAGGCCGATCGCCGGAAAATGACCGTTCGATTCGTGCTTTCGCCGATTCTTGGGCACGCCCGGATTCGTGCTTTCAGCGATTCAAGGCAACCTGATTCGCATAGACGAATCGACAATGCCCGTGCGGCGGCTGCTTTCGTGCTTTCGCCGATGGCTGGATTTGGGTCCACGAGCGCCGAAATCCGCGCAATCGTGGGATCGGCATTGTCGGAAACCCCGGAAAACAGCGATTTTTCTTTGCCGCGAGCGTCGCGCCCGGTCGATTTTCGATCATCGCCGAAAGCACGTTCGTTCGTTGGATCGAGCATCACTGGATCTCCGCCGCCTCGCGGAGACCATGAAAGGTCCGGCCTAGGTGCAGCTCACCGATCGTCGCGCGCTGGGTCATGGCGCGCAGATAGCCGCCAGCGTTGGTCACTTGGCCCTCGCGTTCCTTGTGCGCGACGGCGATCATCGCCGCGGCCGCACCGCGCCGGCCCATTATCCGGCAGGCTTCCCGCCAGGTGTGATTGTTGATGAAGAGATAGGTCGCCTGCTGCTCAGCGATGGCGATCAAATCGCGCCACGTTCGAGTGCTGAGGTCCAGTTCCCAGCAAATCTCGCTGCACGCCTTGCCGATAAAATCGACGTCGATCCCGTATTTGTCGAGGTCCGTTTCGACACGCGATGCCGGTGAAGAAGAAGCGCCTCCCTCGCCGCTACTGCCCCCTGCCAAGCTATTACGTATTTCTGCATTAGCAGGTTGGAGTTGGGTTGTAGTTGTATAGTGGGTGCAATTCGCTTCATCGGTGGGTGTAATATCTACTGAATTATCCACCAATTTTCGGGCGTCTTGCGCACCGTCAGCGGCCGTCGAGGCGGTGATGAAGGCGAGATGGACGCGGCGCTTGCGAAGCTCGATCTGATGCACGAGGCGGGCAAGGGCTTCGATATCGGTAAGGCCCCGTGCATGGTCGACGATCATGCGGGCCGTCTCGACTTCCTCCAGCCAGTTACAGCCCTCTAGGCCCTCATCAATGGCCGTCTGGGCGAGCTGAGCAATCGTCTTGCGCGCAATGGTGAGCCGCCGGCGCAGTTCCTGCTTCTCGCGACGAACGGCTGTGGCACGCTCGGCGATCTCGGTAAACTCCATCATGCGCGCGCCGATCGGCCGCAGGTCGAAGCCGTAGCCCCAGACAATATAACCATCGTCGCCACGCGCACCGCCACGATGGCCATTCGGAGAATCCTGCGCGACGATCAGGCGCAGCATTATGGCCTTGCGCAGCAGGTTTTGCACCTGCCGCACCTCTACCCCCAGCTCCTCCGCCAAGCGCTCGTTGCTGGGCCAGACTAAAGGCTGGCGGCCTTCCTGCCAGTCCTGTGGCTTTGTCCATGCGAAAAGCAGGTCGATCAGACGCACGATCCGAGCGCTGGCGCCTATGCTGGTCGCGGCGCGCTTGAAAGCGGCAAGGGCCTGACCATGGGTGGTGCGGCCTGAAAAGCCCCGGAACTGCTGGGCAGTCGCCTCAGCCGCCGCGAAATGCGTATCGTAGCGCCTATATCCGGCGCCTGGTTGCGGGATAGACAACATCATTCGGTCACTCCAATTCTGGAGCCCGTGCGGACACAAAAGATCCGTGGCGCGGAATCGCGCGTTTAGGACTTGTTGTTTATCGAAGGACCGTATAGCTAGAGGTCGTCACACCGGCTTGCTTGCAGGCCCTCGAAAAGCCCGGCCACTGGCCGGGTTTTTTATGCCCTCACCAAAGCTCCTTCCGCGCGTCGTTCATCCGCTGGCAGCGCGCGCGCCCTTTGCTGCCGGATTTCCACATGCGCAGCCGCCCCGTCGGTTCGGCGAACCTTTTCGCGAGAATCGGGAGGGCATGGCTGTGCATGGTCAAGACATCGCCGGAGCGGCCCTGCATGACCACCCGCGAATCCTCGTGCTTTTGGCGATATGCTCCACGAAGATTCGTGCCATCGGCGATAATGACAGCGAAACAAGCTGGATCGGGAAGCCATCTTAGCCGCAGATCGCGATTTGGACGCGATCGTCGCATAGTCAGACGCGATAACTCTATTGATATCTTCGGTGCTTTACTCTGACCCAGCACGGAAGAACGATAACAACTTTCCGCATAATTACCGACTTCATGCGGATATCTCAGGCTCATCCTCTCTGTCTCCCCCGACTCCCGACTCCTGATCGCAATTATGCCTGTGTAACGATGCTTGCCCTTGTAAAACAATAGGGCTATTATGTTACAACAACAGATCGCCCATAAGAAGGGGGAGGAGAGATGCGAAAGCCTCTGGCCGTCTCAGCAAGCGTAGCGCTGCTCGCCACGTTTGCGCCTGCACCGGCCCTCGCAAGCGATTTCGGCTGTCAGGTTCTGTTGTGCCTCTCCAATCCGGGCGGGCCAACACAATATCAGCAATGCGTTCCGCCAATCTCGAAGCTGTGGCGTCAGCTCGCGTTGGGCAAGCCTTTTCCGTCCTGCACGGCGGGCGGCGTCGTCAAAACCAAGGTGCGCAATAAGGACAGCAGCACGCGGCGCCGGGTCGAAATGACCTATGCCGACGGGCGGGTCGTAACCTATTCGCTCGCCGGCATCGAGCGAGCGGCGTCCAATGAAGCGGTGGGTCAGGTCCGCTCGCAATGATTGTTTCGTTCGCCATGGCCCTCGATCTGGCGCGGCAATGCGCTCCGTCGGTGGCCCCAGCGACGATTCTCGCGATTGCTCATGCCGAAAGCGAACTCGATACGCTGGCGATCAACGTCAACGGCGGCCCCAAGCTGCGGCCTGCCACCAGCGCGGCCGACGCCGCGGCACTAGCCCAGCGCTATATCGCCGCAGGCTACAGCGTCGATCTGGGCCTTGGTCAGATCAACAGTAACAATCTCGGATGGCTCGGCCTGAGCGTCGAGGACACATTCGATCCTTGCCGAAATCTTGCAGCAGCCGCGCGCGTTATCGGCCTAAATTACAGCACGGCCGCGCGCGGGGGCGCGAGCGGGCCAGAAGCAATGGGGATCGCGCTTTCGCTTTATAATACCGGGAAGCCGCGCCGGGGTTTTGCCAACGGCTATGTGGCGCGCGTTTACCGCTCGGCCGCGATCGTCAGGCGAGGACTTGGCGCAGCGGCCCCGGCTCCGCCTCAAGCGGTTGCAAGAGGGGAGGGGCGATCCACCCCCATCGCGCCAGCGCCGCCTCCGACGCCTTCCGAGGTCGCTCAAGCCGCACCCAAATGGGACGTGTTCGCGCGGCCCGCCGCGCCAGCGCTCATTTTCGGCCGCCTCAAGGAAGTCGAGGAGCTTCAAGGAGAAATGATGCAATGACCTTTCCGCGTGTCGTCCGTCCGCTGCCGGTCAATCTACCGGCGATCAAACGATGCTTCGGCCTGCTCGTGCTGGCCGCTGCGGTGAGCATGGTGATGACCGATCCGGCCTATGCGCAGGCGGCTGACGGCATCACGTCGATGGCGCAGAATATCCTTTCCTGGCTGACCGGCACGTTTGCCAAGACCATTTCGGTCATCGCGGTCGTGATCGTCGGTTTTATGTTCTTTACGGGCCGCGCCAGCCTGCCGCTCCTCGTTACCATCATTGTCGGCATATTCATCGTGTTCAGCGCGGAGTGGATAGTCGATACGATTACGGGAGGCTGATCCCATGCGCGCGGCCAATCCGTCCAGCAATCAGGAGAAGCTGCGAGAGGAAATCCTATTCCTCGCCGTCACGCGACCGACGATGTGGTTGGGCGTGCCGATCGAGGCATCGCTACCCATCGCGCTCGCCGCCTGTGTGACGCTCATCGTCACGGGCAATCCGCTCTATGCGCTTGCGTTCGGTGGTGCGGCCTTTGCGGTCGCGCGGCTCGTCGTGCGTCACGATGCCAATGCCTTCCGGCTGCTCATGCTGTGGACCCGCACCAAGGCACGTTGCCGCAATCGGGTATGGTGGGGCGGAAGCTCCTATTCGCCGCTGCCCGTCGCGGGCCTCAAGCGCCGGGGATTTCATCATGGCTAGGGGAGCGGCAGCGGAACGGACGCCGTGGCGCGTTCTGCGAAACGAAACGGAGCCGGGCCGCTATCTGCCCTATGTCCGGCATGTCGATCCATATGTCGTCGCACTCGAAAATCGCGACCTGATGACCATGTTCCGGCTCGACGGCCTGTCGTTCGAGACGGCTGATCCCGCCGATCTCAATGACTGGCATGAAAAGCTGAACGGCGTGCTGCGCAACATCGCCGATGATCGTCTTGCGCTCTGGACGCATATCGTTCGCCATGATGTCGCCGATTATCCTGAAGGTCGCTTCCGGTCTGCCTTCGCCGCGGCGCTCGATGCCCGCTATCGCGAGCGGGTTACGGCGCGGCGGATGTTCGTCAATGAAATCTATCTGACCCTTGTGATGCGCCCTGCCGCTGGATCGGCGGATCGAACGGCCGTGCTGCTTAAGCGCATATCGCAAGCCCGGCGCGAAGATGAGGAAATCGACGCGGACGAACTGCTCCGCTTCGAAGAGAAAGCCCGCGATACGGTAAAGCTGCTGGGGCGCTGTGCCCCTCGTCGCCTCGGGACCTATGAATATGGCGGCATCATGTTTTCAGAGCCGATGGAAGTTCTGGAAATGGTGATGATGGGGGTGCACCGGCGAGTCCCTCTGGTGCGCGGTCATCTAGGCGGCGCGCTCTATGGCGAACGGCTGATCTTCGGTCGCGAGACAATCGAGGTCCGCGCCCATGATCGCAGCCGCTACATCGGCATGTTCGGCATTCGGGAATATCCGGCGGCAACCCGTCCGGGCCAGTTGAACGCGCTACTAAGTGCGGACTTCCCGCTCGTCGTGTCTCAATCCTTCGCGTTCATGGGTAAGGCACGAGCTGCTGAGCGGTTGCGGCGCCGGCAGAACCAGATGGCATCGACCGAAGATGCCGCGTCCAGCCAGGCCGAAGATCTGATCGCGGCCGCCGATGATCTGCAAAGCAATCGCTTCGTGCTGGGCGAGCATCATTTTTCGCTGGCAGTGTTCGGCGACAGCATCCGACGGTTGAACGATAATCTTTCCGGCGCGCGCGCAGCGCTGGCCGATGCGGGCCTCGTCGCAGCCCGCGAGGGACCGGCGCTGGAAGCGGCCTTCTGGTCGCAGCTTCCCGGCAACTTCCCATGGCGCTCGCGGCCTGCTGCGATCACGTCGCGCAATTTCGCGGCACTTTCCCCGTTCCACACCTATCCGAGCGGCAAGGCCAGCGGCAACCATTGGGGGCAGGCGGTGGCACTGCTCAAGACGGCAGCTCAATCGCCCTATTATTTCAACTTCCACCACGCCGATATCGGCCACACGCTGATTATCGGTCCGACTGGCACCGGCAAGACCGTGGTGCAGAATTTCCTTATGGCGCAGCTCGAAAAGACAGGCGCACAGCAGATATTCATCGACAAGGATCGCGGCGCGGAAATCTATGTCCGCGCCAGCGGCGGCACCTATCTGACCCTGCGCAACGGTGAACCAACCGGCTTCGCGCCGCTCAAGGGCCTCGACAATAGCCCGCGCAATCTCGCGTTTCTGGAAAAGCTGATCCGCCAGCTCGTCACGCCGCGCAACGGCACGCTCAACGTGACCGAGGAACGCCAGATCAGCGATGGCCTGGTGTCGCTCTCCCGCCTGCCTGCCGATCAGCGCTCGTTCGGTGCGCTGCGCCAGCTTCTCGGACAGCGCGACGCCGAAGGCATCGGCGCGCGCCTTGAAAAGTGGTGCCGGGGCGGCGCGCTGGGCTGGGTGTTCGACAATGAAAAGGACGCGCTCAGTCTCGATGCTCGCTTCATCGGCTTTGATATGACGGATTTCCTCGAAAATCCAGAAATCCGTTCGCCGGTGATGCTCTACCTGTTCCACCGGATCGATGCGTTGCTGACTGGTCAGCCGCTCGTGCTTGACATTGATGAGGTGTGGCGACCGCTGGAGGATGTGGGCTTTCAGGAGTTCGCGCAGGATGGCCTGAAAACCTACCGCAAGCTCAACGCCTTCTTCGTGTTCGGCACCCAGAGTCCGGCCGACACGCTCAAATCGCCGATCGCCCACAGCATCATCGAACAGATGGCGACGAAGATCATCCTGCCCAACCCGAACGGCAATCCCGACGACTATATCAAGGGCCTCGGCCTGACGGGGAAGGAATTCGACCTGATCCGCCACGAGCTGATCCCGGAACAACGGCGGTTCCTCGTCAAGCAGGGGCACGATTCCATCGTTGTCGAACTCGACCTTGGCGGGCTCGACAACGAACTGACCGTGCTCTCAGGCAGGGCAGATACGGTCGCGCTTCTCGATACCATCCGTGCCGAAGTCGGCGACGATCCAGCGATCTGGCTTCCGGTTTTCCACCAGCGGCGGCGCTCGCCCCAAGTCTCGAAAGGATGACGATCATGCGCAAACCATTGATGGCGACCGCCGTGCTGGCGACCATGGCGGCGACCCCCGCCGCCGCGCAGGGCATTCCAGTCTATGACCAAAGCGGCTTTGCTCAGGCGCTTGCCACCGTGAAGAACACGCTCTCAATGATCGAACAGGGCAAGCAGCAAATCAGCGAGGCGCAGGCGCTGTTCGGAAGCCTCAACAAACTGACCGATGTGAACGGCATCGCGACATCGCTGAGCCAGGACGCCGTGCGCCGGTGGCTTCCTCCCGAAGCACGGGACATCGCCGTGCTGATGAACGAGGGGCCGGAGGGGTTGGGCGCCATCGGTAATCGAGCGACGACGATCCGCGATGTCGGACGCGTAAACCTGCCGACGCTCGCCGTTGGCGCACCGCAAGCATCCTTCGATGCGCGCGGTCGCCTCGATACCATGGGCAACGAGGCGGCAAGGGACGCCGCGCTCGCCGAAACAGCCTATGACGTGACACAAAAGCGCACGGATGGACTGGAGGAATTGCGGGGTGCGCTCGACGGCGCAACCGATGCCAAGGACGTGCTCGATATCCAGGCCCGGATCGGTGTGGAAACCGCGCATATCCAGAATGACGCTATGCAATTGCAGGCGGTGGCGATGCGCCAGGCGGCCGGCGAACGGCTTCGCGCTCAGCAGGAATCGGAACGCATTCTGTCGCAAGCCTATGAAAGCCTCGGCAAGCCGTGATGCGTGCCTGCTTGCCCCTCACCGCTGTCGCGCTCGCTCTGGCCACGGGCGCCTGCACGTCAGAGCCGCGCGGCAAGGATCATTTCGAGCGGCATCCGGACGAATTGGCGGCAGTGCTGAAGGCTTGCGCCGACGGCACTCATAACGTGCCCCAGGAGTGCGCGAATGCGGCCGATGTCGACATCTTGCGCAAGGCGCGTGGCTCACTGGGACAATAGAGGGCGCTGGGATGGCGAGCCATCTGTTTGAAAGCATCTACGATAATATCGACGGGAAGCTCGACCTGTTCCTCAACGAACGGCTGACCAATATGGTCGACGTCATCCGTGGGCCGTTGGCGGTCGGCCTGACCATCTACATCGTTCTTTATGGTTATGCCGTGATGCGCGGCGTCATTTCGGAGCCGTGGAGCGAATTGTTCTATCGGATGGTGAAGCTCTGTATTCTCTATCTGGCCGCAACGACCGTGGCCTATTCCGAATGGATTACCCAACCCCTTTTCCATTCGATGCCCGACGCCATCGCCCAAGCGCTCGCGGGCAAGACGATCGACAGCGTGGGCGGCGCATTCGATAACTATTACGCGCAGGCCGACGCGCTGATCCTACGGATCAGGGAGGAAGCGGCGACCTATTATGACGTCAACCCTTGGAAGCTCGTCCTCTATCTGGTCGCGCTGGCCCTGAACGTGCTCGCGGGTCTGTCCGCTGCGATCGGCTTCGCCGTCACCGTCTTTGCCAAGGTGGCGCTGGCGATCATCATCGCTTTGGGACCGCTGTTCATCGCGCTCGCGTTGTTCGAGGCCACTCGCCGGATGTTCTATGGCTGGCTCAGCCAGGCGTTCAACTATCTGGTCCTGATGGGCGTCATCATCGCGATCACTTCGCTCATCACGGATCTCGGCGAAACCGCGCTCTCGCAGTCGCAGGGGATCGTCGATGTGACGGTCGGGGCGGCCCTGTTCGCGGCCTATCTCATTCTCGGAACCGTCTTCTTCCTGCTGGCGCCCACGATCGCGTCGGGGATCGCCATGGGGGCCGCGCTCGGTGTCGGGGACTTCGCGGGCAATACGGCCGCAGGAATCGGGCAGGCCGCGCGCGCGGGCCGCGCCGTGGGCGGCGGCGCAAGTCGCATGTTGGGCCGGGGCAGAACTGCAAGCGGCGGATCACTGCGCGCCAGATGAAGGGAGAGAGCGGGATGGATCGGTTCGGGAGAGGAGCGTTGGGCGTCGTGCCCGCGATCGCGCTGCTGGGGGCAGCCGGATGCGCATCGACCAACCCGCCGAAGCTCGCAACCTGCGATGGGAAGCACCTGCGGGACGTCAACATATATGGGACCGTGCTTCCGGGCGGAGAGCAGCCAGGCTCGCCCGCCGCCGCCGATGAAGCACCGCCCCCGCCGCCCGCAACCGGCGCGTGGCGTGATACCGAAGAAAAGGCGCGTCTCGCCTCGCTGCGCCCCTGCGGAGGACAGGGATAATGGCCGAAGGCGTCGAGGCTGAAGGGCTGCGGGCCTATTTTCAGGAAGCCCGGAGCTGGGACCAGGATCGCGTGCGCGACGCCATTCGATCGCGACGTCTCGCATGGATTATCGCCGGAATCGCGGGCATCGTCGCCTGTGCGGCTGTGCTTGCGGTCGCAGCGCTCTCCCCGCTTAAGACGGTGGAGCCGTTCGTCATCCGCGTTAATCAGACCACCGGCGCGGTGGATGTCCAGACCGCCATCACCGGCGCAAAGCCGATCGGCTATGATGAAGCCGTCACGAAATATTTCCTCGCGTTGTATGTTCGGACGCGCGAAAGCTGGCTTGCCTCGGCGGCAGAAGAGAATTTTCGACAGGTCGCCATTTTGTCGACTCCTTCGGAACAGAAGCGTTGGCAGGCCGCCGCCAGCCCTTCCAATCCGCAAAGTCCGCGCAATCAGTGGGGCACGAACACGGTGGTGGACGCGCGCGTGCGCAACATCGCCTTCATCAACTCCAAAGTCGCCAATGTTCGTTTCACGCGCATTGTTCGGGTCGATGCCGAAGAGACGTCGAGCGACTGGATCGCGACAGTCAGCTTTGCCTATACCAACGCCCCGATGGAAGAGGGAGACCGCTATCGCAATCCCCTCGGCTTCCAGGTGCTCACCTACAGAGCTGATCCGGAGGTGGCACAATGATCGGCCGGACGACAGTCTTCATTCTGGCACTTTTGGCGAGCGGGACGGCGATGGCCGCCGAAACGCCCCGTCCTGATCCGGCTGATCCGCGCATGCGCTGGGTCGATTACAATGAGCGGGAAGTCTATAGGATTGTCGGCACGTTCCGGACGGCCACGCAAATCCTGCTGGGGTCGGATGAGACGATCGAGCATGTGGCGCTCGGCGACACCGTATCTTGGGAAGTCGCCGTGGCGGGGCACATATTATTTCTCAAGCCCCGCGAACGTGCCGGCGCCACCAATCTGATCGTCACCACGTCGCGCGGGGGAACGCTGCGCAACTATACATTCGAGCTGAGCGCGAGAAGCGGCCCGATCACGGCCGGATCGCCGAACACCTTCTTTCAGGTCCGGTTCCGCTATCCTGAAGATGAGCGGGAGCGCGCCGCCCGCCTCGCGGCGACACAGGATGCCGTGCGTCTCGCGGCCGTCGAAGCCGCTGCGATCAAAGGCGCGCTCGATCGCGGTGTGATCGAGGGGCCGCGCAATCTGGCCTACAAGGTCCAGGGATCGGCCGCGCTCCAACCTTCCGAAGTATCGGACAATGGGCAGTTCACAGTGCTTCGCTTCCCGGCGACCCGGGAGATTCCCGCGATCTACCTCGTCAGGCCGGACGGCAGCGAAACGCTCGTCCCGTTCGATGTGCGCGATGAGTTCGTGGTGGTCCACGCCGTCGCCGAACAGTTCCGGTTACGCCGCGGCCGCGAGGTGCTGTGCATCTACAATCAATCGCCGCCGCAATGGGGCGTCGATTACGGGACCAATACCGGCTCGCCGCATGTCGACCGGACCATGCAGCGGAGGAACGACTGATGGCCTCGCAGTCCCCGGGAACACCCCCAAGCGGCCGCATTCTCGATCCCACGCCCGAAGCGGCCGATATCGATCGTGGCATTACGCCCGTAACCGCCATATCGCCGGCGAAGCGCACCGGCGCCCTTGTGCTCGCGGGTGTGGCGATGGTCATCGGCATCATCTGGGTCAATTCAGGCACAAGCAGGAACAATGGCGAAAGCGCGCTGATGACGCGCAATGCCAATGCCGATCGACCCGATAGTAAGGCCCGGCAGGTCGTGGCCTACGAGCCGCCGCGAGTAACGGGAACCGGCATACAGCCGCCCCCGCAACTGGTGCCACCCCCAGAAGGCCAGGCCGTTCCGGCGATTGACCCCTCGGCGCCACCGCAGGGCGCGGCCGGGGAAGGGCGGCGCGATCCTGCCGCGACCCTTGCCGACAATGCCCGACGCTCGACGCTGGTGGCCTATGGCGGCAGGCAATGGGCGACGCCCGCGGCCGGAGAGACAGCGGGTGCCCCGACTGCGATGCCAGCGAGCATAGGCGGGAGCAACAGCACTGACGGGGAGGGGCAGGCGCCCAATGCCCTCGATCTCCTCCGCCAGTCGTCGGCAATCGGAGAAGCGCGCGCTTCGATGCTTCCGAACCGAAATTTTCTTATCACCGCCGGGACGCTTATCCCCTGCATTCTCGAAACCGCGATGAACTCGGCCCAGCCGGGCTATGTCTCGTGCATCATTCCGCGCGATGTGTTCTCGGAAAATGGTCGCGTCGTCCTTATGGAAAAGGGCACCAAGATCCTCGGCGAATATCGCGGCGGGCTTCAACAGGGCCAGAACAGGCTTTTCGTGCTGTGGACCCGCGCCGTCACGCCGCAAGGTGTTCGCATCGATCTGGCCTCGCCCGGAGCGGACGCGCTTGGCCGCGCCGGATTGGCCGGGGCGGTCGATACCTTCTTCTGGGCGCGCTTCGGCGGCGCATTGCTCATGTCGCTGGTCGATGATGCCGCCTATATTGCCGGGCAGAGAATCGCCGGTGCCGATCAAGCCGATAATACCGTGCGCGTCCCTTCGGATGCCGCTGGCATCGCGCTTCAGCACAATATGCAGATCAGGCCCGTCTTGAAAAAGA
The DNA here is from genome assembly GCF_001890385.1 of Tardibacter chloracetimidivorans. NCBI lineage: Bacteria > Pseudomonadati > Pseudomonadota > Alphaproteobacteria > Sphingomonadales > Sphingomonadaceae > Tardibacter > Tardibacter chloracetimidivorans. The sequence continues at coordinate 85,903 of NZ_CP018222.1, forward strand.
ACCAGGGCGAGGAAGTGGCGATCTTCGTCGCGAAGGATTTCAACTTCGCTGATGTCTATGGCCTTCAGCTTCGGCGGTCCCCATGACAGCCGATATTTCGGTCTTGCGGCACTATCTGGAGCCGATCGCGCCACTGCTCGCGCCGGCCGATGTGACGGAGCTGGTCATCAACCGTCCCGGCGAGGTCGGTATCGAGGACCGGCAGGGCTGGCGCTGGCTTGATGTCCCTGCGCTGACGCCGGCGTGGCTCACGACCCTTGCGACCGCCGCCGCCGCCCATACACGTCAGGACATCTTGCCGGCCTCGCCGATCTGCTCGACCGTCCTGCCAGGTGGCGAGCGCTGCCAGATTGTCATTCCACCCGTAGCGCCAGCCGATACGCCTTCCTTCACGATCCGCAAGCCATCGCAGGTCACGCTTGGCATTGACGATCTGGCCGATGGCGGGTTGTTTTCCCTGACCCGCGTTGGCGGCAAGGGCATATCGGAGGCGGACCATCGGTTGCTGGCGCTGCGCGATGCCGGTGATTGGCCAGCCTTTTTCCGCCTCGCGGTCCAGTCGCGCAAGAATATCCTCGTGAGCGGGGCGACCGGCTCCGGCAAGACGACCTTTGCCAAGGCGCTGGTCCAACTCATTCCCGATGGCGAGCGCTTGGTTACGATCGAGGACGCGCGCGAGCTGGTCGTTCCGCATCGCAATACTGTCCACCTCGTCTATGCCAACGACGGGCAAGGTCTCGCCAAGGTCGGCCCGAAGCAGCTTTTGGAAAGCGCCCTGCGGATGCGGCCCGATCGCGTGCTCCTTCAGGAGCTGCGCGACGGCACCGCGTTCTTCTATTTGCGGAACGTCAATTCCGGGCATCCCGGCTCGATCACGACCGTCCATGCCGGGTCGGCCGCCGGCGCGATTGAACAGCTCACCTTGCTCGTCAAGGAATCGGAAGGCGGCCGCGATCTTGCGCGCGATGATATTCGCGGGCTGCTCCGAATGCTGGTCGACGTCATTGTCCAAACCCGGAAGGATGCGGGTCGGTTTGGCGTCGAGGAAGTTCACTTCGCGCCGCAGGGAGACGGGATAGATGCCCACGCGTAGGGCGCTGCTGTTTGGCGGCGGAGCCTTCGCCGCAGTCCTCCTCGCCACGGCGATCGCGCTGGTGGTCGCACTGGCGGGCCTGAAACAGCTTCGCACGGGTATCGATCTCACGGTGCTCCCGTCCTGGCTCTGGTATTACAGGGGCGATCCCGCGCTACGGAGCTGGTTACTACGAGGCTACAGCGTCGCGGGTCTGATCGGCGCCGTAGGCGGGCTGATCGTCCTGCGGCAGCGTCGGCCGCTCCATGGCGCGGCCCGCTTTGCCCGCGAGAGCGAAATTGCGGGCGAGGATTTACGCGCTGACCGCGGAATCATCCTCGGCCGCAAAGGCGGGCGTTTCCTGACGTTCGGGGGAAGCGAGCATGTCCTTCTCGAAGCACCAACTCGGTCGGGCAAGGGCGTGGGCATTGTCATTCCCAATCTGCTCAATTGGCCGGATTCGGTCGTCGTGCTCGATGTGAAACGCGAGAATTGGCAACGCACGGCAGGATTTCGCCAGGCAGGCGGGCAAGAGGTCTGGCTGTTCGACCCGCTCACCACCGACGGGCGGACGGCGCGCTACAATCCACTCTCTTATATAAATCGGGACGATCAGGTCGCCGTCATTGATGAATTGCAGAAGATCGCGCTGATGCTCTTCCCCAGCCCGGACAGGGGCGATCCGTTCTGGGCGGAATCGGCGCGCACCGGCTTCATCGGCACAGGGGCCTATATCGCCGCCATGCCGCATCGGCCGTTCACGATCGGCGAAATCTATCGCCTGATGACACAAGGCGATCCAAAAACGACGCTGCCCAAGCTGGTGGAGGAAGCCGCCACGGCCGGGGTCCGGCTTTCCATGCCCTGCGTCAATGCCATTGCTGACTTCACGAGCGGATCGGACAACACATTCTCCAGCGTCCGGCAGACAATAACGTCGAAGCTCAGCCTGTGGCTCAACCCCTATGTCGATGCTGCGACCTCAATAAGCGATTTCGACATGCGCGATCTGCGTCGTCGCCGAATGTCGCTCTATCTCGGCGTGTCGCCCGACAATATGGAGCGTGTGGCGCCGGTCTATAATTTGCTGCTGCAACAGCTTGTCGACCTCAACACCCGCACGCTGCCCGAAGAGGACAGCACGCTCAAGGTGCAGGTTCTGGCTTTGCTGGATGAGTTTGTCCAGCTCGGCCGCGCGATGACGATCGCCAACAGCTTCTCCTTCATCGCGGGCTATGGGTTCCGTCTGCTGCCGGTGATCCAGGGACAGTCCCAATTGCGCGCGCTCTATGGCGATCAGGTCGCCCGCTCGATCATCACGAATTGCGGCGTGGAAGTTGCCTTCACGCCCAAAGAGCTGGACGTGGCGAAGGAGCTATCGGAACGATTGGGCTTCTACAGCTTCAAGGCGAAATCCAAGAGCCTGACAATACACGGCCTCCTCGCCAATCGCAGCACAACGGAGAGCGATCAGCGTCGCGCCTTGCTGATGCCGCAGGAATTGATGCAGATGTCGCGCAAGGACATGCTGGTGCTGCGCGCGGGTATCCCGCCGATCCGGGCGAAAAAGCTGTTCTACTATCGGATGCCCGTTTTTAAGCGCCGATTGATGCGACCACCAGAAATCGAGGCGCACCCGCTACCCGCTCACGCTCGCCCCGCTGCTCCTCGCCCCGCTCCGTCGGGTCCGCCGCTGGCGAACGCAGCGGATGAAAAAGAGAAGATCGTTGCGCCAGTCGCGGACGATGTGCCGGGCGAGACGGACACGGGCCAGATACCAGATAGGGAGATGACCGACGCGGAGATTAGCGGGAACGTCGTCATTCCCGCTGACGCGCTGGTGCTTGACGATATCGAAGTGCCCAAGAGAGGCGCCAGCGAAGGCGAGGCCAAGGCTTTTGTTGAACAGATGATAGCACGCGCAACCGATCAGCGCGAGCCGGCCTGAAGGAGAGGGCAAGATGAGCGAACAGCAAAATGGCGGCCGAAACAGCATCTGGGCGGACTTGACCCGCGTATTCCGCCGCGATCCGGATAATCAGCGATCCCAGCAGGAGGAAAAGGCGGACCGCGCGGCGACGGATATCGAACTGCGCAACGGGGCCGAACGAAAGCGCGATCCTTCCTTCAACGCCGGTGATATGCCGGAGGCGGTGCAGCGCCGCTATTATACCCAACCTTCGCGCTGGACGGGCGATCCCGCCTATTTCAGCACACCGACAGCCGACAAGCCGGCCTTTCAGGACCGAGGCAACCGGCTTGTCACCGACAATGACAGCCGGGAGGTCGCCAAGGATCTCGTCACCGTCGCCGAACATCGGGGCTGGGACCGAGTTCAGGTTGCGGGCAGCGAGACTTTTCGCCGCGCGGTGTGGTTCGAGGCGGCGGAGCGCGGGATCGCCGTGCGAGGCTATAAGCCGACAGACCGGGATTTACAGGAGCTGGACCGCATAAGGAACGACAAGGCGCGTAATAGCATCGCGCCGGTCCCTCAGCGGCATCAAGCACGGGAAGCACCTGCTGAGCCAACGCAGGGTGCAGATTCCGCACCAGACCGGGAAGCACGGCCCCGTGATAGGGCGCAGCCCCAGGACCTGCCCGCTTCATCGCCGACGCGATCCCTCCCGACGCCGGTTGACGGCTATAGGCGCCCAACGGCCGAAGCGCTCGATCGGGCGATCAGCGTGACCATGCTTCGGGCAGGATTGGACCCAACCGAAGCGCGGGCGGCGAACAGGGCCTATGCCTCTGCCGACTGGGCATGGACGTATGCGGATGACAGCAACAGCCGGACGCGCGGTGCCCAAAGCGTCGATAGAGCAATGACCGCGATGGACAGCTTTGCCGGCAAATCCCGTGCTCATGCGGAGATTGCCTCGGCGATCGCCGACAATCACTATTATGACATGGCCCTTGTCGGCCGTTGGTATGTCGAGCGCGGCGATCGCGATCCGCGCCTGGTGCGTGATCTGACCGATCAGAAGCGCCTCCATGCGCCAGATTCGGATCGCAAGCCCGGAACGTCGCCCTGGAACAGCGAGGAGCGAGAGAGGGCCAACGGGGTTGCTGACCGCACGCGCCGCAATGAGCGCGCCGCCCAAAGCCAGCTTCGCGCAATGGACATTGTAGTCCGACGCGCGCTCGAAGCTTCACCGGAAACTGCGGATCGCGTCATGCGGATCGCGCGGGAACAGATTGCCGATCAGCTTGGGGAGGGGCGGGATATCAAACCTGCCCGCGTCCGAGGCGGCCCAGAGCGCGAGGCCGAACAACCGGCTGCACGGCGCACGGCGGCGTCCCGGCAACGATCGCCGGCGCCGGCACCTCAACGCGAACATCGCCCGCCAGAGCGGCAACGCAATCGCTAGACCGTGACGCCAGCAGGAGAATCACCATGGCGCGAAAAAAACGGCCGGAGCCGGGCGGCGAAGCCAATAAACGGGCCGCTGATAGCAATTTCCGCTTCATGGAGGCGTTGTTGAACAACGCGCTTCACGACAAGCCTGAACTCAGGGGTGAGATAATCCGTAACGCGCGCGAGCGCATCGCCGGCGCGCTGGCCGAAGGGAAGTCCTTTGAGCCTGTTCGGCTCCGGACTGGATCGGAGTCCACCATGCACCGGCGCGGCGGCAGGGAAAACTCATCCGGTAGTGATTCCCTCTTCGTCAGCAAGGTGCTGAGCAAGGTTGTCGATGACAAGCGGTCTTTTCCACCGGCAGAATATCGCCGCATCGACAAGAGCCGATAGCCTGATCTTGCTGGCCGCGCCGGATCGATCACGAAAGACCGATCATGACGTGGTTCTGGAACGCAGGCCGTTGCGCGAGACGCTCATACCATCCCCGCACCTGCGGCAGATCAGCCCCCCGATCGACATCGAGATTATACCAGCGATAGGCGTAGATCCCGACAGCGATGTCGGCGAGGGTGAATTGGTTCCCCGCCAGAAACGAATTTCGAGTCAGCCAGCGATCAAGGATTTGAAAGTGATCGCGGACCTGCCGCCCGGTTTCCGCCACACGGCCCATATCACGATCAACATGCGGTGTGCGGATCAGCGTGATATAAAGCGGGGTGATACTCGGATTCAACGTGCTCAATTGCCAATCCATCCACCGCTCGCAATGGGATCTGGCCGCCGCGTCGACTGGATAGAGAGAGGTCGCAGCAACCTTATTGGCCAGATATCGCAGGATCGTGTTAGATTCCCAGACGACCGTGCCGCTATCACGTAGGGTTGGAACGACACCATTCGGATTGAGGCGCAGATAGTCGGCAGCCCTGTTGCCTCCGAAGGGGCCGCCATAGTCCTGACGCTCATACGGGAGACCGAGTTCGGTCAACAGCCAGAGGACTTTCTGGACGTTCGATGAAGTGCGCCTGCCGAGAAGTTGGAGCATACAGAATTCGTCCGGGTTTGCGATCCGCTGGACACCGTGTTTTGCTACTTAAGGGTGGCTTCTACGCTGGGGCAATACCAGTTTAGCGTGGCACACTCAGGCGGGCACGCAAAATTGCCGATAGCAATGCGATCATTGCGGCGATCGCGACAATCGCGAATAAGTAGGCGACCATGGTGTCCTGATAGATAAATGAAATGATCGCATTTGCCGCTGCGGGAGGATGAAGCCGCTGGGTTGCAATCATTACGGCACTCGCGAGACCGACGGCGATCCCATATGCGAGCGGGCCAGGCGTCATCATGGCGGCGACCAGAAGGCCACACAAAGCCGAGGAGATGTGGCCGAACAGGATCGCGCGGGGGCGGGTTGGTGGCGTCCCTGACGTCCCGATCACAGTCGCCGCGCTTGACGCCAGAGACGTAATCACGAGTGCGGTCGAGAACGCCTGCGAAATCGCCACCAGTAGCCCCACGACAGCCCCCATGGCACTGCCGCCCCCAATCGCCGCAGCCAGCGGGGATGGGAATGATCGTTTGGATCGTTCTTGCGGCTTCCCGGCCACGAGCGCCCCGTTCGGCGCTGAGCTTCCCTCGACGTCGGAGACTTGCGTTGACTCGTCGCGCAAAGCCGACGTGTCGTGCTCATACGCGTTCAAGGAGCGCACCGACGCCTTGCCCCACACCGACGCACATGAACACCAGCGCATAGCGGCCACCAGTGCGATGCAACTCCTCCGCCGCCGTCATGGCGATGCGAGCGCCCGACATGCCGAGCGGATGGCCCAGCGCGATCGCGCCACCATTGCGATTTACGCGGTCATCGTCGGCTCGAAGACCGAGGTCGTGCAGCACCGCTATCGCCTGGCTGGCGAATGCCTCATTCAGCTCGATCACGTCGAGCTGGTCGATGCCGATGCCGCCCAGCGCAAGCAGCTTGCGCGCAGCCGGCACCGGACCGACGCCCATCACGCGCGGCTCAACGCCCGCCGCTGCCATCGCAACGATGCGCGCGCGGGGATTGAGGCCGTTCGCTTTGGCGGCCGCTTCGGAGGCGATCAGCATTGCTGCGGCGCCGTCGTTAACGCCCGAAGCGTTGCCCGCTGTCACCGTTCCGTCAGGGCGAACCACTGGCTTGAGCTTCGCCAGCGCCTCCAGCGTCGTGCTCGGACGCGGATGCTCATCCCTTGAAAAGACGATCGCGTCGCCCTTCTTCTGTGGAATGGAGACGGGCACGATCTCAGCGGCGAGGCGACCGTTGGCCTGGGCGGCCGCCGTTTTCTGCTGGCTGCGAAGCGCGAAGGCATCCTGATCCTCGCGACTGACACTCCATTCCCGCGCTACATTCTCGCCCGTCTCCGGCATCGCATCGACGCCGTAGAGGGCTTTCATCGCCGGATTGACGAAGCGCCAGCCGATCGTCGTGTCCTCGATCCTCTGTCCGCGGGAGAAGGCGGTGTCCGCCTTGCCCATGACATAGGGCGCGCGGCTCATACTCTCGACGCCACCGGCGATCACAAGCTGGGCATCCCCCGAACGGATCGCGCGCGCGGCCAGCCCCACGGCATCCAGCCCGGAACCGCATAGGCGGTTTACCGTCGAACCGGGAATTTCCTTGGGCAGGCCGGCGAGCAGCGTGGCCATGCGCGCGACATTGCGATTATCTTCGCCCGCCTGGTTGGCGCAGCCGAGAATAACATCGTCCACCACCTGCCAGTCCACACGGGGATTGCGCTCCGCCAACGCCCTGATCGGGGTAGCGGCGAGATCATCGGCGCGGACGGCGGCGAGCGTGCCGCCGAAGCGGCCGATCGGCGTGCGAACTGCGTCGCAGAGAAAAGCGTCGGTCATCACGCGGCCTCGTTCTCGAAGGCTCTCGTATCGATCGCGGCGCTGGTCCTAGCCTTCACATCGGCCACGCTGACGCCGGGCGCCAGCTCAGCAAGGGTGAGGCCGCCGGCCTTTTTGTCGCAGGCGATCACGGCGAGATCGGTGATAATCAAGTCGACCACCTGCCTGCCGGTGAGCGGGAGCGAGCAGCGTTCCAAAATCTTCGGCGCGCCCGTCTTGCTGGTGTGATCCATGACCACCACGACGCGCTTGACGCCGGCAACGAGGTCCATCGCGCCGCCCATGCCCTTCACCATCTTGCCGGGGATGGTCCAGTTGGCGAGATCGCCGTTGGCGGCCACCTCCATTGCGCCGAGCACGGCCATATCGATGTGGCCGCCCCGGATCATGGCGAAGCTGTCGGCCGAGGAAAAGAAACTCGATGTCGGAAGCGTGGTAATGGTCTGCTTGCCGGCATTGATGAGATCCGGGTCAGCCTCGCCCTCGTAGGGGAACGGCCCCATGCCGAGCATTCCGTTCTCCGATTGCAGCGTAACGTCGAGTCCTTCGGGAATGTAGTTCGCCACGAGCGTCGGGATGCCGATGCCGAGATTGACGTAGATGCCGTCGTGAAGCTCCCTGGCGGCGCGTGCCGCCATTTCGTCGCGAGACCAAGCCATTATGCTGCCTCCCTTGCGCGTGTGGTGAGCTTCTCGATCCGTTTCTCGTTCACTGTGCTTTTGACGATCCGATCGACATAGATGCCCGGCGTGTGGATGCAGTCGGGGTCAAGGGCACCCGCTTCCACGATCTCCTCCACCTCGGCGACTGTCACCTTGCCGGCGGTCGCCATATTGGGATTGAAGTTGCGCGCAGTCTTGCGGAACATCAGATTGCCCGCCGGATCAGCCTTCCACGCCTTGACGATGGCGAGGTCGGCGCACAGCCATGTTTCGCGGACATATTCCTCGCCTTCGAAAATCTCGATAGGCTTGCCCTCGGCAACGACCGTGCCGACGCCCGTTTTGGTAAAAAAGGCCGGGATGCCCGCACCGCCCGCGCGGATGCGCTCGGCCAGCGTGCCTTGCGGGTTCAGCTCCAGTTCCAGTTCGCCCGACAGATATTGCTGCTCGAACAGCTTGTTCTCGCCGACATAGGAGGAAATCATCTTCCTGATCTGACGGCTTTCCAGCAGCATCCACAGGCCGAAGCCATCGGCACCGGCATTGTTGGAAATGATGGTCAGGCCCTTGACGCCCGCCTTGCGGATTTCGGGGATCAGGCTTTCCGGATTGCCCGAAAGTCCGAAACCGCCGGACATGATTGTCATTCCATCGAACAGGAGATCGCGGAGCGCGTCGACAGGGGTTGCGAAGATCTTGCTGGCCACGGCGAACCCTCACTCCCCCGCGACTGCGAGTTTGGTGCCGCCGCCGCCCTGGCCCGTGCTGGCGGTAACAGTGGTATGCGCGCGATCCCGGCGATAGGATTTCAGCTTATCCTCGTCGATCCGCGCGCCAATGCCATTACCCTTCGGGAGTTGCAGCGCACCATCCATATAGCGGACGGGTTCCTCCGTGATGTCGTCGGCGACAAGCATCGGTCCGACCAGCTCGCCGCCGAGCGGGAGATGCGGCAGCGTGGCGCAGAACTGCATATTGCCGGACGTGCCGAGCGAGGATTCGAGGAAGGTGCCCATATAGAGCGCGGCCCCGGCCGCGAGCGCGACATCCGCGACCGCGCGCGACGGCACCATGCCACCCGATTTCATGATCTTGAGCGAGATGAGCGCGCCGGCGCCCTTCTTCGCCGCCTCCAGCATGTCGTGGGGAGTGCGGATGCTCTCGTCGAGCATGATCGGCATCGCGGCGCGCGCCTGGAGACGGACGGGGCCATCGAGATCCTCGCGTGGCAGTGGCTGCTCGATCATCTCGACACCGACCTCGGCAAGACGCGGGATCGCCCATAAGGCGTCGACCTCCGTCCAGCGCTCGTTCGGATCGACACGGATTCCGGCCCGGTCACGGAGCGCCAGCGTGACTTCGCACGCGCGAGCGACATCCTGCTTCAACTCGACGGCGCCCATTTTCAGCTTGAATGCCGACGCTTCGCCGGCCTCCAGTTTGGCAAGCGCCTCGTCGATCTCCTGCCGCGGATCGCCAGTTGCAAGCGGCCACGCGACATTGAGGCTGTCGCGCACCTTGCCTCCGAGAAGCGCATGGACCGGCTGCTCCAGCGTGTGACCGATCAGATCCCACAGCGCCATTTCGAGGCCCGCCTTGGCGAAGCTGTTGCCGAAGGCCGCCTCGTCCATGCGCGCGCGCAGGACGGCCATATCGGTCGCGCGTTGCCCGATCAGGACCGGCGCCAGATAGATGTCCGCGATCGATTTGATCGTTTCGACCGACTCGCCGCCCCACCATGGGCCGCTTGGGATGGAGGCTTCGCCGACACCCATAATGCCGTCGGTCGACCGGATGCGGATGACGACCAGGCTCTGGCGCTGGGCCGCAAGTGCCGAGAAGCGTTGCAATCGCCTCAGCGGCAAATCGACGATGATCGATTCGATATCGCGGATGATGATATCGGGCACAGTATATTTCTCCCACGGGCCGCGAGACCCGCTCATTACACATAGGTTGCTTTGATGCGGCTATCGTGTCGACGGCCCGACGGATGCGCGGCGGTGCATTTCTCGGTCTGGAGGCAATGAAAAACGCACCGCGCGCTTTACGTTACGATCCAAACTTGAATTGCACGCGAACGCCATACGTAGCCGGTGGCGCGATATGCCTCGAAGTATTGTCGATCTGACGGAACACGTCCGTCCAGTAGAATTTATTGAAGACATTCTTGCCGTAGATAGACACCTCCCATTTCCCGTCTGCCGACGAAAATGCCCGCCTGAAGGTTCACGAGGGCATAGGATTTGATGTTGAACAGGCTGTCGGGGTAGATTTCCACCGCCGGATTTAGCCCGAAAGCGCTATAGGACTTCGACTGATAGCTGACGTCGCCGCCCAGATTGGCATCGAGGCCATCGGCGATCGGGAAGCGATAATTCGCCGCGCCCCGCAATGTCCATTTCGGCGTGAACGGGAAGGGATCGCCCTTGTAATTGACCGGCGCGCCGAAGGGGTCGTAATTGGCGAAGTCCTTCGTGACCTTGGTGTCGAGATAGACGGCGCCTCCGTTCAGGGTGAGACCGTCGATCGGCCGGATCGTAAGATCGAGTTCGGCACCCTTCACGCGCGATTTCGGGACATTGACTAGCGCTTCGATCGCGCCCAGCACACCATTGGGATCGAGGATGCGGCCGCGGATCTGCTTGTTCGAATAATCATAATAGAAGACCGCACCCGTCAGGTCGATTGCGCGCATGCCGAGATCGGTCTTGAAGCCAAGTTCATAGGCGAGCACCGATTCCTGCACGACCGGGGCGAGCTGGCTGACGGCGGAGGCGTTGATGGTGCCGAAGCTGCCGGCTTGTAGCCCTTGCTGACGGAACCATAGAGCAGCGTCCCTGGACCGGCTTGAAATCGACCCCCGCGCGCCAGGACACGTTATCCTCGCTTAGCTCCTGGCGAACGAGGCCCGTGACATCGGGAGCGCCCACAAACGCGCAAGCGAGAGGTTCGACCGGGAAACGCGGTCCGGTCGGGAAAAGCCGGCTTTGCAGGATATTGATGCCCTGCGGCCACACCGTATCCAGACCGAACGTGCAGCCGGTAAATCGATGTCGGTCTTCGTATAGCGGGCGCCGCCGTGCAGCGTGATCTGGTCGGTCACGTCGAGATCGATGTTCCCGAACACGGCCTTGGTTTCGGTATGTTGCAGGCTCTTGGCACCGATGCCGGTTAGGTTTCCGATACCGAAGCCGGCGAACACGGGATTGCTGCTATTGGTGTCGAAGCGCGACGTGTCGACCTCGTTGACGCGGTCGTGCGAGTAGAAGCCGCCGGACCAGCCAGTTCAGGCGCCGATCGAAAGCGCGACCGGCAAGCCGAAGCTCCTGCGAGTAGGAATCGATCGAGCCGTCGACCCGGACATGAAAAACCGACAAGGTGCTGCCGTCGGTGTCGCGCGCGTCGTGCTGACGGAAGTTCTGGTAGGACGATAGCGACGTGAGCGTGATATCATCGGTGAGGTCATAATCGACGTGCAGCGCAGCCTGCCAGAAATCCTGCTTGGTCCTTTGCGGGAAATCCGTGCTCCAGTCCGCGACGCCCGGCCTGTTCGGCGCGATCGGCTGGGTCAGCTCAACCGGAAAAACCCGGCTCGGAGTCTGAGGCGTGACGGCGAGAAGCGCCGCTTCGTTCGGGTCGCCGCGGTCGCTCCAGCCATTGATGTTGAGCTGCACGGTCAATCTGTCGGTCGGCGTCCAGTCGGTCAGCCAGCGGGCCTTGAAAATGTCGGCGTCACCGATCTTGTCCTTGCGCGTGTGACTCTTCTGCCAGGCGCCGAACTGTTCGGTGGCGACCGCGATGCGAGTCCGCAAGGTGTCGGTGATCGGCCCGCTTGCATAGCCTTCGAACTGGAAGCGGCCAAAGCGCTCCAAACTGCTGGTGAAGCCTGCGGCGAAGTCGTGGGTCGGCCGCGCGGCAATGTAGTTGATTGCGCCGCCGGTGGAACTCTGCCCGTAGAGGGTTCCCTGCGGCCCCTTCAGCACCTCGACGCGTTCGAGATCGAGACCGGCGGCCTTCGCCTCGATCGGGAATGAAAAGCCGATCTGGTCGACATAGACGCTCACGGCGGGCGAAGCGGCTAGGGATTCCTCATAATAGCCGACGCCGCGTATCGTATAGACGGGGGCGCCTTTCTGGCTGACGGCGAAGGTGAGGCCTGGAACGACACGAACAAGATCTTTGACGTCGGTGATGCCCTGTGAGCGGAGCTGGTCGCCACCGACCGCGCTGATGGACATGCCGACGTCCTTGAGCGACTGTTCGCGCTTGTTCGCGGTTACGACGATATCAGCGGAAGCGTCAGCATTGCGGGCATTGCCGGTCGCGCTTTGCGTGTCTGTCACTGGCGCGGGCTCCGGCGTTGCGTCAGGCTCTGCCTGGGCAAATGCCGGCTGGGAAACGAGACAACCGACAACAACCAGAACCAGGCCGAGCGCAGAAGATGATCTGTAGCCTGCCTTTGATAAACACTGCGCGCGTGATTGGACTTCGATAGCTTTGCTTTTCATTTCCCACTCCCCTTTTTCAGAACATCAACCTGTTCCACCTGCGATTATTGTCGTTTTCATTTTTTGATGGCGGCTGACCCACGCGCTTGGAGCGCAGGTCCACTGCTGATCTTGAACCTTAAATCCGGGTAGCAATGCGGGAAAATACTATTAGATGGGGTAGGTCATACGTTTCGCGCATCGCCGGGAGGGTTGGATGGAGCTGTATCAACTGCGCTATTTTGTCGCAGTCGCTGAGGAGCAGAACGTCACCGCCGCAGCGCGATTATTGAATGTATCTCAACCACCGCTGACACGAGCGATCCAGGCGCTGGAAGCGGAGGTCGGTCACGCGCTGTTCACCCGAAGCACGAAAGGCGTGTCCCTTACGCCCGCAGGCGTCGAATTTCTGGCCGAAGCTCGCAAGACGCTGACCCAGGTGCAGCGGATGGTCGACAGGAGCAGCGCCGCCGGTCGAGGCGAGCGAGGCCAGCTTCAGATCGGCTTCTACGGCTCCAGCATCTATGGCTATCTTCCCCAGGTTCTGCGGCGCTTTCGTTCGGAAGTGCCCGATGTTGAGATTGTGCTGCATACGGTCGGAAAGGCCGAGCAGATCGAGGCCCTGCGCGCGCATCGCCTCGATGTCGGGTTTGCGCGCTATTACCCCATCGAAGCCGATATGGAGATCGAAACGGTTGGCACAGAAAGGCTTATGGCGGCCTTCCCCGCAATGTCGGCCGACGACAAGAACGGCGATATCGATCCGGGCGAGGTCGCGACGAAGCCGCTGGTCCTGTTCCCTCAGGGCGGCCGCCCGAATTTTGCGGATGAAGTCCTGCACTTCCTTGGAAACGCAGGGGTCACGCCGCATGTGATTCAGGTAACGGACGATGTGACGTCGGCGATGGGGCTGGTGGCGAGCGGAATTGCCGTGTCGATCGTCCCTGAGTCAGTCGCTGCGCTCAATTGGCCCCATATTCGCTTTCGGCATATA